>JBKJUA010000205.1:0-8061 GCA_046590305.1 Bradyrhizobium sp. | reverse complement strand
GGTTCTGCAGCCGGCTGGTTTCGCTTTCCAGCAGCGCCAGGATCTTGTCGGATTCCCGCACCTGCCGCACGTCGTCCCAGGCCGAACCGAGCACCTGGGCGCCGTTCCAGATCATGCCGGCGAGCACCACGACGACGGCCGAATTCAGCGCGGCGATCGACAGGATGCGCCAGCGGATCGGCACCGCACGGACCAGCCCGACGATCCGGGCACGGCTCCGCGCGGCGAGACCCGCCGGCCGTTCCATCGTTTCGTCGTGCCGCGGCATGGCCAAGGCCAGTTCACTCCACCTTGCGAATTCGTTCGATCAGCCGCGCCGGCGCGGCATCGGGCTGTGCTTGTGCGTGGATTCCGGCTGTCGCGGTTTCGAACCTGACGCTACCGCAGACCGGGCTGCTCCCGTAATCGTAAGACGCCAGGCCGATCAATCGCCACGGTTCGAGGCTGACGTGGATTTCGCTGCCGATCGTCGCACCATTGCTGCGAGCGAGGTCGATGGCGCTTGTGGTATCGGCGGCGCCAAATGCCCGCGCGTCAACACCCGTCGTGACCGCCGTCAGCGACAGCGCGACAACGAGTGTTACGCTCCGCGAATGGCTGGCGCGGCTGTACACAGGCAAAACTCATCCCCTTATGATGATGATGTCGGCGGCGGGTAAGAAAGGTTCAACCGGTTTAGCAGATGCCGGCTTGCGATGGCTATCCTGCCAGCGCCACGGTGGGCGTCAATGCTGCGCTGCGCTGGACTTTTTGCGGATTGAACCGCAGGCTCTGGGCTTTATTGAGGACCGTCACGGCGAGAGCGGCGTTTCGGCCCGCCTCCTCTAAATCCGTCGTAGAAAGCGCGGGATTTGCGGCGGTCCACTGCTTGATTACGCTTGCTCGCAAGGCCAATATTCGGAGACCATCTGGTCTATGTTGAAACCATCGGATAGCCGTAGCGCGGCGTGAATTTCGGCCGCACTCCGGGTAAATTCCTCCTCCGCGCCGCCCAACAACGGGGCTTGCATAGATTGGGAGTGGCCTCTTTCTTATCTGAGAGTGGCTAAAACGAAAGCGGCCCCAGCGCGGGGCTGGTTGCGCAGGGGCCGTTCGGCTAGGGATTAGATAGCCTCAGCGTCTTGGGGAAAACGCATGTCGAGCCAAGTCCTGATGGCCTCGAATCGTTCCTATCAATGGCCCGTTTTAAACCTGCAGGTCGCAAAAACGGCCCCAATTCTCGGGCGGAGGCGCTGAAACGGCTTCTGCTGTCGGGGGCAATAGGGAACTATGCCAGTCCACTCAAAACTTCAGCCATTCTCACATGTTCCCTTTCAATACCGGGCAGCTAGAAATCCCTCTGTATCAAATCGCAACACCCGTAACGCCAAATCGACCTTATGAACCGTTGTTCAGAGACTTGGCGCTGATTTAATGTTGCGCGCCGGAACGCCGACGCTCCCTGTCTATTATCGCTTCACAGTCCTTTCGAGGGAGTAGACAAATGAGAAAAATGGCATTCGCAATTGTGGTCGGTGCTGCCGCGCTGCTCGGTGGTACCACAGCAAACGCCGACAACTCGGTGAAGACGGACGGCCCAACCGTCGGGACAAGTCAGTCGACCGATATTAGCGCGCATCGTCGGCATCGTCACTATGGTCACCGGCACTTTAGACGCCACGGCTATTATGCACCTCGGCGGGTCTACTACGCTCCCCGAGCCTACTATGCTCCGCGAGCATACTACGCTCAGCCTTACTACGGCGGGTATGGTTACGGCGGCCCGAGCATCAGCTTCGGTTTTCGCGGCTGGTGACATTCAGGAAAAGCCCGCATTGCTGCGGGCTTTTTTGATTTCAGGTGAGCGAAGCTAATCATTGCTGTCACGATGGCTGCCGCCCCATGCCAACGCGGACTACAAGCAAACCGCGGCGATCTTCGAACTTATAAGCGGGGTCCGGCGCATCAGTCGATCCTAAACGTTTCCATGTTGAGAGTGGCTGTTGGGAACCTTCGTCTCCAGTCTGCGTTTTTCGCGGCACTCAAACCTCGGAGGATCTATGAAGAAAGTTCTGATAACAACTACCGTTCTGATGCTGATCGCAGGCGGTGCTCTGGCTCAATCTGTTTCGGTGAGCGTCGAACCTGAACAGCGGACCCGCATTAAAGAATACGTGGTCAAGCAAAAGGTACCGCGCGTTGTCGTCAAGGAGCGATACCGCGTAGGCACCGCCGTTCCGGCGGAAGTGGAGTTACGTGAAGTCCCGGAAGATTGGGGCCCCTCGGTCCGGCGCTATCGCTACTATCACACGGACAGCGGCGTTCACTTCGTTGACCCTGCCAACCGCACGGTAGTTTACGATATCGACTGAGGATATTTGCGAAGCTTGACCCGGGTCATGGGCTCGGTTTCGAAGGCCGCCTGTAGAGGGCGGCCTTCGTCGTTCCGTCCGCGCGGTTTTTTCGTTGGGAACATTTCAATAGCTGCAAGCTTTATCCTGTTCAACTTTTGGAGAATAAAATGAGCAATCTTGACAACCAGCCGGGGCGCGACGACCGGACTGGCTTTAGTAATCAAACACCAAATGACCGAACGGGCCTTGATAACGGTAAGACGGGAATGGGAGCAGGGACGATTGCTGCTATTCTCGGCGCGGTATTAATCGTCGGCGGGTTAATGCTGTTTGGCTCGTGGGGCGACAACCGAACTGCTGTTATTAATTCGCCCACCGCCACCACGGGCAACTCGACCGCGGGCACGACGACAGGCCAGACTTCGGGCGCTCCTCGCGTCATAACTCCGAACGTTGCGCCTGCCACCCCCACCACGCCACCCGCGCCTGCAACTACACGATAACGGAAAGCTCAGGCCCGAGCGGTAACACGTTCGGGCCTTCCTTTGTGAAAAACCGATGGACGAAGATTTTGACCTTGTGAGTGCGATGCTTGTGATTGCGCTTTGCGCAGTTCTGCTCGTAACAGGTCAACAGTTCCTTCTCAACATCCCGGGGTCGCGTCGCCTCGATCAAAGAAATGATTGCGAGTTTGCCTTCCAAATAGTCCGAAGATTCGCAGCGCATTTGAATCGCTCCAACGGGTTAACAACCGCCCTGTGTCTACGAATCTCGTACCTTCCCTAAATCGCTGACTCGAACAAGACCGTCTTGACTAGTAAATACCAGACCGCGGTCCGCGCTCTGCGACTGACCTACCCCGAAAATTTGATGTTCGCCGGTATCATAGATATCAACTTTGCCGTCATCCTTAATCGCCAACCTTTGCGCGGCAGGAAAAACCGCATACTCAAGATCATTCTGTGCCCCTACAGCAGTTGGGGTTCCGAGCCCACTCGGCCACCAATGTAAACTCGGCTTCTTGGAACGGTAACTGACCCCACTGTCGCGGTCATCGGTAGAAGGTGTTTCAGCGACATGCATCGCCAATTCGGTGCACACCGCGTCAAGTTTAGAATTCAGGCCGTTGTTAAACATATCGCCAACCATAGTCATACCCGGCGACCATTGAGACATGCCACCAAATTCCGGATGACTGAATTGGGCCATAGCCCCACCGCCGGAACGCAGTGCATGCAAGATCGTGCGAACGGCGTCTTGCGAGATCGAATGTCTCAGCGCGACCCGCTCAACAAGACTTTCTTCCTTCAGTGGCATGATATCAATCCTGTATCACCGACGGGCGCGACTGGCGTCAATACTACGGCACTGCCAAGGGGCGGAGGCATCGTCGGGACATAACACCATCTGCAAGCCGGCGTTCCAACCACCAGTGTTTTTGAGCGCCGATGTTCATCAGGGTCGCGATACACCCCTTTCCGGCGAGGCCCGAGGGCATTTCGGCCCGATTGAATTAGCCGCTTGTCAGATGTTGCGGTTGTGGAACCCGGCAAAGGCACTGCCTGCAGCGCAGCGGCTTTGGGACGGCAAATCATCTCATCGTCTGCATCAGCTTCCGCGTTTCACCCAACAAATCCCGAATCTGCTGACGCTCGGCAATCGCGTCGCTGGTGAACAGGCCGTGCCGGCGCGCATTCCGGTTTCCTTTTTGTCCGCCCGAGCCCTGCGCCCCGCCATGCATGCGGCAGCGCGACTTGCCGCGCACCGCCGCCGAGCGGCACGATCCGCCGGAGCGGGTTTTGGCGCCGCAACGTGGACTCGTCAGCATCGGACGAATTTTTGGCGCGGGATTGCTCAAGCTTGTGCTCTCCGCTCGGGGCTTGTCGCGACCCGGCAACCGCGCACGATCATTCGGCGCGGCAGGGCAGATTCAACTTCGATGTCAGGGTTTTCGCGTTTGATCGCGGCCGAACAGCACCTTTGGCAGGCTATCAGCGGTTCGAAATTGCCGGATGTTGCAATAGTGCCGGTGATTTGCCCGACGTGTCAAAATGTTTTTCGGCGGTCAGGTCCACAACCCGTCCCTCGTATCTTTGCATGGGCTCGTTTTCGATATTTTGGTTGGGCCGCCATTAATGGTGCGCTGCGCTGGACTTTTTTGCGGATTGAAACCGCAGGCTCAGGGCTTTATTGAGGGCCGTCACGCGCGGGAGCGGCGTTTCGGCCGCCACAGATTTGATTGGTTAGATGGTGAATTCGGCTCTGAGATTTTTGCAGCTCGCGGCCGTCGCCGCAGTGGCCACGCTGGCGTCGCCGGCATCGGCGACCACGGAGATCATGTGGTGGCACGCCATGTCGGGCGAACTCGGCCGGCAGCTGGAAAAGCTGGCGTCGGATTTCAACGCCTCGCAATCCGAATACCGGATCGTGCCGAGCTACAAGGGAAACTACACCGAAACCGTCACGGCCGCGATCTTTGCGTTTCGCTCGCGCAGCCAGCCCGCCATCGTTCAGGTCAACGAAATCGCCACCGCGACCATGATGGCCGCCAAGGGCGCGATCTATCCGGTGTACGAATTGATGCGAAACGAGTCCGAGGCGTTTTCGCCGGCCGCCTATCTTCCGGCGGTGACCGGCTATTATGCCGATATGGCCGGCAACATGCTGTCGTTTCCGTTCAACGCCTCGACGCCGATCCTTTACTACAACAAGGACCTGTTCCGCGCCGCCGGCCTCGATCCCGAAGTGGCGCCAAAGACCTGGCCCGAGGTCGGTGCGGCCGCCAAAAAATTGCGGGCGTCCGGCGCGGTTTGCGGTTTGACCACGTCCTGGCCGTCATGGATCAATGTCGAGAATTTTTCGGCGTTCCACAATCTGCCGGTCTCGACCAGAGCCAACGGCTTCGGCGGTCTCGACGCCGAACTGAATTTCAACAATCCGGTGATGGTGCGCCATATCGCGCAACTGGTGGACTGGCAGGCCACCAAAGTGTTCGACTACAGCGGCCGGGCGCAAACCGCGGAGCCGCGCTTTCAAAAAGGCGAATGCGGAATCTTCCTGGGCTCCTCGGCGACGCGCGCCGACATCAAGGCCAATTCGAAATTCGAGGTCGGCTACGGCATGTTGCCATACCGGCCCGATGCCGAGGGCGCGCCGCAAAACACCATCATCGGCGGCGCCACACTGTGGGTGCTGCGGGACCGGCCGCGCGTCGAATACAAGGGCGTGGCGAAGTTCTTCGGCTATCTGTCGAAGCCGGAGGTTCAGGCCGCCTGGCACCAGAACACCGGCTATCTACCGGTGACCCGGGCGGCGTTCGATCTGTCCCGCGCGCAGGGCTTCTACGACCGCAATCCCGGTGCGGCGATCTCGATCGAGCAGATGACATTGAAGGCACCGACCGAAAATTCGCGCGGTGTCCGGCTCGGCTCGTTCGTGCTGGTTCGCGGCGTGATCGAAGATGAACTGGAACAGGCCTTCAACGGCAAGAAATCCGCGCAGGAAGCACTGGATTCCGCCGTCGAGCGTGGCAACCGGCTGCTGCGCCAGTTCGAGCGGGCGAATCCGGACCGGTAGTGGCGACTGCGCGACACGATCGAATTACAATTCGACCATATCAAAATCGCTCTTGGCGGTGCCGCAGTCCGGACAGACCCAGTCGTCCGGAACGTCGGACCATCGCGTGCCGGGCGCGAGGCCTTCGTCAGGATCGCCCACTGCTTCGTCGTAGATGTAGCCGCAGGTCCGGCATTGCCATGATTTGTGGGGCTCGGCGTTCATCTGGATCGTCCTTTCTGCGATACGGGATTTCCCCGGTGCATCATCGTTATGCAGCAGGCGCTCCCTGCGCCGGCGGGAATACCATCCGGTCGTCGGTCCGGCAGTAGCGGTCGGCGAACATGCGGCCGACCGGATGATAGCGGTCCATGTGGACGCGCATGGCGACGGGGTCCCACAATTCGTCGCGAATATGGAAATTGATGCCTTCGCCCATGATGAGCTGGCGGTCGCCGTTCACATCGATGGTCTTCCAGGTCCTGCATTCCATCGACCATGGCGCGTCGGCGAGCCGCGGCACCGCGATTTTGGTCGAGGGCGAGAGCTTCAGTCCGAGATAGCCGGGCTCGCCGATCTCGGGCGGAAAGTCGCCGCTGGAATCGTGCATCGCTCGCGCCAGCGGCTCATCGGTCATGCTGACGACGAATTCCCCGGTGCGCTGGATGTTGACCACCGTGTCCTTGACGCGGCCGTCGGGCCGCAAATTGGCGGCGAACATGCAGAGCGGCGGATCCTCGCAGAACACGTTGAAGAAGCTGAACGGCGCGGCGTTGACCACGCCGGTGGGGCCGATGGTCGTGACCCAGGCGATCGGCCGCGGCAGCACGAAGGCCGTCAGTACCTTGTAGCGGTCGCGAAGTGCGAGTTCGTCAGGCGTATATTGCATTGCGTATTCCCGGTTCGACCGGATTCTCCGGCAAGCCACCTTGTCTCATAAACCGATGCGGTTCGAGATGGCGCTGTCGACCACCGGCAGTAAAGGAAGATGCAGGACCTTTCAAAATAGCCGCCGGTTTGGGCAATCTTCTACAGCTTGGCTGCTGCGCTTAACAAACCAGCCAGACAAGAGTTTTGCCTATTTGAAGGGCAATCGTCTCTCTTTGTATGCAATGTAGGTCGAGGGTGACGGGTAACCCGCGAGGCTTGAATCTATTATCTATAGCTAAATCAGTCTTTTAGATCAGTATTAGCATTCCATTAAGATTTGGCACGAACCTTGCGATGAAGCTCCCAAAGCCGTTTCCCGTAGCTTTTGGAGCATCACATGAAGCGTCGTGACTTTCTGAAATCCGTCACCGGGGTAGCGGCCGGCGCCATGGTGCCGGCGCCGGCGATCTGGTCCGCCGCCAAGGCCCAGGCCCGCTCCGAGACGCTGCTGATCGTCTCCGAAAGCGGTCCCAACAATCTCGACATTCATGGCGTCGGCACCAACGTGCCCGGCTACGAGGTGTCGTGGAATTGCTACGACCGGCTGATCACCCACGAAATGAAGACCGGTCCCGGCGGCGTGGCCTATTACGACCGTGACAAGTTCAAGCCCGAGCTGGCCGAAGACATGAAGGTCAGCGACATGTCGGTGACCTTCAAACTGAAGAAGAACGCCAAATTTCACGACGGCGCGCCGGTCACGGCGAAGGACGTCAAATGGTCGCTCGACCGCGCCGTCAGCGTCGGCGGCTTCCCGACATTCCAGATGGGCGCGGGCTCGCTGACCAAGCCCGAGCAGTTCGTCGTGGTCGACGACAGCACCGTGCGGATCGATTTCGCCAAGAAGGACCGCCTGACCATTCCCGATCTCGCCGTGATCGTGCCCTGCGTGATCAATTCCGAACTGGTGAAGAAGAATGCCAGCGAGAAGGACCCGTGGGGTCTCGAATATACCAAGCAGCAGACCGCGGGCTCCGGCGCCTACAAGGTGACGAAATGGACCGCCGGCACCGAAGTGATCCTGGAGCGCAATGACGACTGGGTCGGTGGCCCCATGCCCAAGGTCAAGCGCGTGATCTGGCGCATGGTGCCGCAGGCCGGCAACCGCCGCGCGCTGCTGGAGCGGGGCGACGCCGATATTTCCTATGATCTGCCCAACAAGGATTTCGTCGAACTGAAGGACGGCGGCAAGCTCAACATCATGTCGGTGCCGTATTCCAACGGCGTCCAGTACATCGGCATG
>JBKJUA010000190.1:0-13864 GCA_046590305.1 Bradyrhizobium sp. | reverse complement strand
GCGGTCGCTCTCGGTCAGGCGCATCGCGCGGCCGACGAAATAGCCGTTGTTGAGGATGTTGTGGTGCGTCAGCGTGACGCCCTTGGGCGATCCCGTGGTGCCGCTGGTGAACTGGATGTTGACGGCATCGTCGAACTGCAGCGTCTTGCCGAGAGCGGCGAGTTCGTCGCGGTGGCGCGCGCTGCCCATCACCGCAACTTGTTCGAACGGTATGGTGCCCGATGCGGCCGGGCCGCCGATCTGGATCACCGCGCGCAAGTGCGGCAGCCGCGCCGCATGCAACTCACCCGGAATTGCCGTCGCCAGTTCCGGCAGCAGCGTGTTCAGCATCTGCATGTACTGGCTGGTCTTGAACGCAGTCGCCGTCACCAGCGCCGCGCAACCGACTTTTGCCAATGCGAATTCGAGTTCGCTGAGGCGGTAGGCCGGATTGATGGTGACGAGCACGAGCCCGGCCTTGGCGGTCGCAAACTGCGTCAGCGCCCATTCCGGCCGATTAAGCGACCACACGCCGATGCGGGCGCCGCGCTCCAGCCCGAGCGCGAGAAATCCCGCCGCCAGCGCATCGACCCGTTCCGCCAGTTCCTGCCACGTCCACCTGACGTCATGGCTCGGCGACACCAGCGCCTCGCGTTTCCCCCAGCGCCGCGCCGCCTGGTCCAGGGTGCGCCCGATGGTGTCGCCCAGCAGCGGCGCATCGGCGATGCCGCAAACATAGCTATCGGCTGCTTCGGTCAAGTCGGTCTCTCCATGCGTGGCGGGTAAAATTCCTGTCCATCAGCGCCATTGCGAGGAGCATTTGCGAGCAATCCATTCTTCCCGGACGCGGTGAAATGGATTGCGTCGCTTGCGCTCGCAATGACGAACTGTAACGGCTTGCTTACGCCGCCCGCTGCGCCGCATCCAGCCCGGCATAGATGCCGCGCTCGAGACCCGCGAACGCTTCCAGACACTTGCCGTCCGCGAACGGCAGCACCTGCATCAGGATCACGCCGGCGACGTTGCGCGCCGGATCGATCCAGAAATAGGTGTTGGCGAGGCCGGCCCAGGCCAGGCTGCCGGGGCTGCGGCCTTCCGGCGTCTTGCCGGTATTGATCAGGAAGCTGAGCCCCCATTTCTTGTCCATCCCGGGATAGAGATCGACATCGTTGGTGTAGGCAGGCGCCACCGAAATCATCTTGCCGACGTTGAGGTCGCCGATGTTGTTCTGGCTCATCAGCGCGACGGTCTCGGGCTTCAGCAGCTGGTTGCCGTTGCCCTTGCCCTTGTTGAGGATCATCTGGGTGAACTTGATGTAGTCGCCGGCGGTGCCGTACAGGCCGCCGCCGCCCATGTGGAATTCAGGATTCTGCTCCAGTTCGAACGGGATCGACGCCAGCGCGCCGTCCTCGCCGCGGGCGTGCATGCCGACCAGCCGCTTGCGCTGGGCGTCGCCGATCCGAAAGGCGGTATCGCTCATGCCGAGCGGAGCCAGCATGTGGTCGCGCAGATAAGCGTCGAGCTTCTTGCCGCTGACGGCCTCCACCGCCTTGCCGACGAAGTCGATGTTGGTGCCGTATTCCCAGCGCGTGCCGGGGTCGGTCGCGATCGGCGTCTTCAGCGCGGCGTTCTGGCAGGTGGTGATGGCGGGAATACCGGCCTTCTCCAGATAGGTCGCGATCTCGCCGTTCCACATATTATACGCGAATCCGGCGGTGTGGGTCATGAGCTGGCGCAGCGTGATCGGCCGCGTCGCCGGACGCAGCTTCGGCTCGCCCCTGGCGTCAAAACCTTCCAGCACCTGCGGCGATGCGAGATCGGGCAGGATCTTGCCGATGGGGTCGTCGAGCGAGAGCTTGCCCTGTTCGACCAGCTGCATGCCGGCCGCCGTGGTTATGGCCTTGGTCATCGACGCGATCCAGAACACGCTATCGGTGGTCATGGCGTTGTCCTTGGCGTCGTCTTTGGCCAGGTCGCGTTTGCCGAACGCGCCCTGGTAGATCACCTCATTGCCATTGGCCGCCATCGCGACCACGCCGGGAATCTCCCCGGCGTCGCATTTCTGGCGCAGCACCTGATCGATCTGAGCTTGGCTTTGCATAGCTCACCTCCCGATTATTGTTGATTGAAGTTCCCGATCTTCTCCCCGCCGCCGGCTTCCTGCAAGCGCGCCGGTTCGGCGGGGGACGGGGATCGCGCGCTCGTGATGCCAGCTGCGGTGACAAGAAATGGGCGTTGGCCCATAAGCATGCGAGAGGGACCGAATGGCCACATTCCTGCAGATTTTGCGGTGGACGGGTTCCAGTTGCCATAATCACCTCTGTTATGCGCGATAAGTTGAAATAAGGCGGCGCTGCGGAACTTTTTGGCGATAAAGTGTTTGAGATGCAGCGGAATTTGATGCGGCCCGCCGCTCATTTTGATGCGATTGGTAACGATTTTTCTGGATGACGAGGGGACCAAGATGATCTCGACCTGGAGCGAATGGAAGCGGTATCCCCGGGCCGGGCGCGGCGAGAATTTGGAAGCTCCGATCACCCCGGGCATCTATGAAGTCCGGGTGGCCGGCACCGGCGCGCTGCACTCGTTCGGCGCGGTCGATAATGTCGCACAGGCGCTGGCGCTGCTGACGATCGGTCCAAAATCCTGGTTCGGGCGCCGCGACCCCGAAATCATGCCCGACCTCGAATACCGCACCTGCGCGACTTCCTCCAAGGCCGCCGCCAAGGCCGCCGCCGAGCGCATGATCGGCCGCCGCGAAACCTATATGAGCGGCGCGGCTTAGGTCGTCGTTCCGGGGCATCGCGCAGCGATGAACCCGGAACACCCGGAACCTCGAGATTCCGGGTGCGCAATTGCGCAACTGAGGTTCGATGCTTCGCATCGCCCCGGAATGACAGCTGTGACTTGTCAGCCGATGTATCCCGGCCCGTTTGCGCCTATACTCGGACCAACGCCCAAAAAAATCCGAGGAGTAACGCCATGACCCCGACCGCCGCCGCTGCCCGCGCCACCTCGTCCTCCACGCCGTCGTTGCGCGACCGCCTGAAGGATCCGTCGCTGCTGCGCGAGCAATGCTACATCGATGGCGCCTGGACCGGCACCCCCGCCAATCCCGTGACCAATCCGGTCAACGGCGTCGAGCTGGCAAAGGTGCCGAAGCTCAGCACCGCGGAAGCCACGCTCGCCGTCGAAGCCGCCGAGCGCGCGTTTCCGGCCTGGGCCAAGTTCACCGCCAAGCAGCGCTCCAACATCCTGCGCAAATGGTTCGACCTGATCATCGCCAACCGCGAAGATCTCGCGCTGATCCTCACCTCCGAGCAGGGCAAACCGCTGGCGGAAGCGCTGGGTGAAGTCGATATCGGCGGCGCCTATGTCGAGTTCTTCGCCGAGGAGGCGCGGCGCGTCTACGGCGAAACTATTCCGACGCAGCGGCCGGATGCGCGGTTGCTCGCGATCAAGCAGCCGATCGGTGTCTGCGGCGCGATCACGCCGTGGAATTTTCCGTGCTCGATGATCACCCGAAAAGTGTCGCCGGCGCTGGCCGCCGGCTGCACCGTGGTGCTGAAACCCGCCAATGAGACGCCGCTCACCGCGCTGGCGCTGGTGGCGCTGGCCGAAAAGGCCGGCGTGCCCAAGGGCGTGTTCAACATCCTCACCGGCAATTCCTCCGCGATCGGCAAGGTGCTGTGCGAACATCCCGCCGTGCGCTTCGTCGGTTTCACGGGATCGACCGAGGTCGGCAAGATTTTGTACCAGCAGGCCGCGGTCGGTGTGAAGAAGCTCGGGCTCGAGCTCGGAGGCAACGCACCCTTCGTGGTATTCGACGACGCCGATATCGACGCCGCGGTGGATGGCGCCATGGTCTCGAAGTACCGCAACATGGGCCAGACCTGCGTCTGCGCCAATCGCCTCTATGCCCAGGAAGGCATTTACGACCAGTTCGTCGAAAAGCTGTCGAAGAAGGTCGCGGCGATGAAGATCGGCGACGGCACCGAGGCCGGCGTGACGCAAGGGCCGCTGATCAACATGGATGCGATCGACAAGGTCGAGAAGCACATCGCCGATGCCGTCAAGGGCGGCGCCAAAATCGTCACCGGCGGCAAGCGCCACGCCCTCGGCGGCAGCTTCTTCGAGCCCACGGTGCTGTCCAATGTCGCGCCCGATGCGCTGGTCGCGCATGAAGAGACCTTCGGGCCGCTGGCGCCGGTGTTCCGCTTCAAGGACGAGGCCGACGTCATCGCGATGTGCAACAATTCGCCGTTCGGTCTGGCCTCGTATTTCTATTCGCGCGATCTCGGCCGGGTCTGGCGGGTCGCCGAAGCCCTGGAGTCCGGCATGGTCGGCGTCAATACCGGCCTGATCACGACCGAGGTCGCACCGTTCGGCGGCGTCAAGGAATCAGGCCTCGGCCGCGAAGGCTCGCATCACGGCATGGAAGAGTATGTCGAGATCAAATACGTGATGATGGCGGGGATATAGCCCGATCCATCTCGTCGCCCCGGCGGGACAAACGTAGCGCCTACCTTCGCAGCACCGCGATCGTGCGATTGGCGAAGGTAAGTCGCTCGGCCATGACCGAGACGAAATAGGTCAGTAGTTTCTGGCTGAGCGCGGGATCGTCGGCCTTGATGGCCTCGAATTGTCCGGCGTCCAGCACGTAGAGAATGCTGGCGACTTCGGCCTGGATCGTGGCGTTGCGCGGCGTCCGCGAGACGAGGCCCATTTCGCCGATCGTGGTGTGGCGGCCGAGGCTTCGCACCCGCGTGGTGCGGCCATTGCCGGCGGGGATCACGATTCCGACGCGTCCCTCCAGAATGAAATGCATTGAATCGGCGGTATCGCCGGCGCGAACGATGATCTCACCGGCTTCGACTTCGAGACGCTCGCAGCGGTGCATCAGCTGCGTGGCATCATGCTCGGTCCCGAGAATTTGCGTGAACCAGTCGCGCAACGGGGCCTCCTCCTGTTCGAGGTGCCGATGCAGCGCGATGATTGCGTTCTCGCAGATCTCCAGCGCATGATCCAGCTCCGGCACGATGCTGACATCGTCGGAAATGAATTCGCTGGACCGCAGCGCCTTCTCGGCCGCGGCCGGAAGATGCACCAGTACCAGTCGGATACCGCGGTCGTGGGCCGTGCGCTTGATCTGAGCGAAACTGTAAGCGGCCGACGAGTCGATGCCGGTGACGAGCTTGAAGTCGAACACCAGAAAGCGGCATTCCGGATGCTGCGCCAGCAGCGCCTTGACGTGCTGGTACAGGCGGTTGGCGGAGCCGAAGAACAGATAGCTCTGCAGGTTGAGGCCCAGGATCTTGCCACCATGCGCGGCGAGCACCGCCTGATCATCGCGCGAGCGGTCCAGCGAGCTGCGATACTCCGAGCCGTCAAAGCCGTACTTGATGGAATCGACCCTCGAGGCGCTCAACGCGAATGTCGCGCAGCCAATGACGACGCCGATCAGGATACCGGCGATGAAGCCCCATTGCATGATGATGACGATGATCGCCAGCAGCGACAGATACTCCGTCAATGAAAGCCGCCGTCGTGACAGAACGGTCCATTTGTGCAGCAGGTCGGCGCCGAGATAGATCAGGAGGCCGCCGAGCACGAATTTGGGCATGTAGCCGAGGACGGCCGGAGCCGCGTACAGCATCAGCAACGAGATGGCGGCAGCGGTGAGCCCGGACAGCCGGCCGGTGCCGCCGCTGTTGAAGTTGAGGATGGTGCGGCTCATCGAAATGCAGCCGGTATAGCCTCCGAATGCGCTCGACAACATGTTGGCCAGGCCCGTGACATTCAACTCGCGCTCGAGATCGGCTTCGCGGTGCACGGCAACCTCGGTGCCGGTGGTGTTGAACAAGGTGCTTATCGCCGTCACAAAGATGACGGCGACGAAATCGCCGCCGAGGTCAAACAGCATTGCCCACGGATAGCGAGCGATTTCCGTCACGCTCCATGGCAGCATGAAGCTGACGCTCTGCGGCGGTTGAAACGTCCAGCCGGCCGATGAGACGTCGAAGAGCCAGAAGGCCACATGTGCGACGATGACGCCGGCAAAAATGATGATCGGCAGTCCAAACGGGCTGCGGGAACGGTGCCAGGTCAGATAAAGCACCAGCGCCATGGCGCAAGCCGCCGCCAACTCGAGCAGGGTCGAAAGGTTGGCGAACTGATCGAGCGCCGTGAATTGCAGGCGGTAGCCGGTAATGACGCGGATGGCGCCCAGCAGGATCAGGCAGCCGGTCGCGCCGAGAAATCCGCCGACGACGGGGTAAGGTACGTAGCGGATCGCCCGACCCATCCGCGTTACCCCGAAGCCGCAGAGCACGACGCCGGTGAGGAGAGTGACCAGCGCCAGGGTAATGATGACAGGCGCGAGCAGCGGCGCGGCTGGATCTGCGGCCATCATGCGTTCGGCCAGCGACGAGGCCAATATTCCGCACATCGCGGCGGTTGAGGTTTCCGGCGCCCCGACCGCGAACGGCAATGAACTCCCGAGCGCGAGAACCGCGCCGAGAACCGCCGATGCAATAAAAGTAGCAGCGAGTCCGTACGGCAAATAGGGCGTCAGGGGACCTGCGAAGATCAATAGCGAATAGGACAATCCAAAAGTGATGGTCAGAAAGCTGGCAGCCGTGCCGCCGAGAACATCGTTGAGCGCTGCGCGAGCTCTCGGACCAAAACTTGAAGAACCATTGACCACGCGCGGACTTGTCCCTGCCACCGACTATCAGTGGTAGACGACCGCGGCGCGCAGGGACACAACATTTTCATGACCGGGCGAAGCCACGGTGGAGATTTTTGTGCGCAATTCATCGGCCGCCGTTCCGGCCAGCGGCTGGCAGCGTCCGTCAATCCGCCTTGCCGCCGCCGAACGCGCCATGCCGTCCGGCGCCGGAGGCAAAGCGCGCCGCGCCGGACAGCGTTTCGCCCGAGGCGATGACCTCGAGCCCGCCGCGCATTTCATTGGCGATGGCGGCTTCCTCCTCGAGATCCCACTGCCGCAGCGCCGACAAGCGGTCGGCGCGCAGGCAGGTTTGCGGGAAGGCCGCGATATCCCGGGCCAGCGCGATCGCCTGCGCGCGGGTTTCACCGCTGGGCACCAGGCGGTTGGCAAGGCCCATGCGCAGCGCCTCTGGCCCGCCGATCGGGCGTCCGGTCAGGATCAGATCGATCGCCTGCGAATGCCCGATCAGCCGCGGCAGCCGGATGGTGCCGAGATCGATCAGCGGCACCCCGAAACGGCGGCAGAAGATCCCGAAGGTGGCGTCCTCGGCGACCACGCGCATGTCGGCCCACAACGCCAGCTCCATGCCGCCGGCCACCGCAAAGCCCTCGACGGCCGCGATCACAGGCTTGGTCAGCCGCAGCCGGCTCGGCCCCATCGGGGCGATCGAATCATGGCCGCCGATCTCGCGTTTCTTGTTGGGATCGCCCGATGCCACCGCCTTGAGGTCGGCGCCGGCGCAGAAATGACCTCCGGTGCCGGTGAACACCGCGACCGACGCCCCGGTGTCCGCATCGAAAGCCAGGAAGGCATCGAACAGCTTTCGCGCGGTAGCGCCATCGACAGCGTTGCGGCAATGCGGACGATTGATGGAGACGATGGTCACCGGTCCATCGCGTTCGACGAGAACTGTGTCGGTGTCGGTCATGGCATTGCTCCCCAGTCGTCTGCCTCACTGGGAAGCTTGCATTGCACACGACGCTTGGGCAATGCTCCTCATGACGCCTGACACAACAAGACTGTCGTCGCCCGGCTTGACCGGGCCATCCAGTAAGCTGCGGCTTCTCGGTCAATCGCAATTGTATCTGGAATACTGGGTCGCCCGGTCGAGCCGGGCGATGACAGTGGTATTTGTTTCATTCATTAGGTCGGCTCAATGCCGGTGCTAACGTCGCAATGACGGCCTAGATGGAGAGTCCGCTTCCCGTCACGCGGCGGTAAGCTTCGAGATATCGCTTGCTGGTGGCGTCCACCACGCTGGCCGGCAGCGGCGGGGGCGGGGCGTCGCCGTTCCAGCGGCCGGCGCGGCGCTCCACGTCGAGATAATCGCGCAGCGGTTGCTTGTCGAAACTCGGCTGCGGCTGGCCGGGTCTGTAGGCATCCGCCGCCCAGAACCGCGAACTGTCGGGGGTCATCACCTCGTCGATCAGGATGATGCGGCCGTCCTTGTCACGGCCGAATTCGAATTTGGTGTCGGCGATGATGATGCCCTGTTCGCGGGCGATCTTTTCGCCGAGCGTATAGACGGCGCGGCTCATGCTTTCCAACTCGTACGCCACTTCGTCGCCCAGAACCTCGCGCATGCGCGCGATCGTGATGTTCTCGTCGTGACCGGTTTCGGCCTTGGTGGCCGGGCTGAAGATCGCGGGTTCCAGTTTGGCGCTCTCCAGCAGGCCGGAGGGCAGCTTCTCACCGGCCAGCGTTCCCTCTGCGGCGTATTCCTTCCAGGCCGAGCCGGAGATGTAGCCGCGGACCACGCATTCGATCGGGAACACCGTGGTGCGCTTGCACAGCATCGCGCGGCCGGCGAGCGAGGCGCCCTGGCCCTGCAGCGCCGGCACCTGCTGGATGATCTCATCGGCGTCGGCGCTGATCATGTGGTGATGCACCACGCCTTCGAGCTGTTCGAACCACCAGGCGCTGATCTGCGTCAGCACCGCGCCTTTCATCGGGATGGTCTCGGCCATCACGACGTCGAACGCGCTGATGCGGTCGGTGGTCAGGAGCAGCACGCGGTCGTCGCCGACGGCGTAGATATCGCGAACCTTGCCGCGCCCGATCCGGGGAAGGGGCAGGTCGCTGGCGAGCATGGTGGTCATCGGTCAGGCTTTCAAAACGGCGTCATGCCGCGCGAGGCACGGGCATCAGGAAGGAGACGGATAGCTCACTCCGGCAGCGGAATGAACTCCTGCTCGTTGGGGACATGGGCAAAACGGCCGGTTTTCCAGTCCTGCTTGGCTTGCTCGATCCGTTCCTTGCTGGACGAAACAAAATTCCACCAGAGATGGCGGGGTCCTTCCAGCGCGTCGCCGCCGAGAAACATCATCCGCGTCGGCCTTGTCGTATTGACCGTGATGCGGTCGCCAGGCCGGAAGATCAGCAGCCGTGGCCCATCGTAGCGATCGCCCGCAATTTCGATTTCACCGTCGACCACATAGATCGCACGCTCCTCATGGTCGGGATCGAGCGGCACGCGGATGCCGGCCTGCGCCGTCACCTCGGTGTAGAACCACGGCGACACCATCGTCACCGGCGAGGTCACGCCGAACGCGCTGCCCGCGATCACGCGCGCCGTGAAGCCGCTATCCTGAACCGTCGGCAGGTCGGCGGCGGCGTAATGCTGAAACGACGGCGCGATTTCTTCCGAGGCGGCCGGCAAGGCGATCCAGCTCTGCAGGCCGAGCATCCTCTGGCCGCTCGCCCGCTGCCCGTCCGGGGTGCGCTCGGAATGCGCGATGCCGCGTCCGGCCGTCATCAGGTTCATGGCGCCGGGCTGGATTTCCCTTATATTACCCTCGCTGTCGCGGTGCATGATGCTGCCGTCGAACAGATAGGTGACGGTAGCGAGCCCGATATGCGGATGCGGGCGAACGTCCATGCCCTTGCCGGACATGAATTGCACCGGCCCGAAATGGTCGAAGAAGATGAAAGGGCCGACCATCTGCCGCTTGCCATGCGGCAGCGCGCGGCGCACCTCGAATCCATCGCCGAGGTCCCGCGTGCGCGGCACGATGACAAGTTCGAGCGCGTCGCAGGAGAGGGGATCGCCGAGAACGGGATCGTCGGAGGGATGCCAGCTCATGAAGTCTCCACGAAGGTTTGGAGCATTATCTTGCGCCATTGCCGCAGAGACAAGCCGCCATCCCCGCGGCCAGCATGCCCAGGGGGATCAGGGCACATTCGGGCGACCGCGCGGCACTGCTCGGCGGGTCGTCTATGTTCAAATTTGCTCACATTTACAGGTTGCATGGCAGATAAGCGTGCCGCGACGCCGTGACAGATCGAATCCCGTGAATGTACGGATATAAGTCATTTTCCGGCCGGACCATGCTGATTCCGGCGATCCGCGACAACACAGTCGAATTGTCCCCATGACCGACGCCGCCGCACAAGTCCAGAAGCTGCTGCGCCAGCAGGCGTCGATCGCCAGGTTTGGCAGCTTCGCGCTTCGCGAGCGGGATCTGGACAAGATCCTCGCCGAAGCGGTCCGGGTCTGCGCCGCCGGCCTCGGCGCGCCCTTCTGCAAGATCTGCCGCTACCGTGCCGAAGAAAACGATCTGCTCATCGTCGCCGGCCATGGCTGGCAGGATGGCGTGGTTGGCAACGTGGTGTCGCGCGCCGATATGAGCTCGCCGCAGGGACGCGCCTTCACCACCGGCCTGCCGTCGATCATCGACCACGTGGAGGAAGTCGCCGGCCTCAATCTGCCGCCATTTTACGCCGCGCACGGCGTCGTCTCGATCATCGACGTCATCATCAAGGGCATCGACGATCAGCCGTACGGGATCCTCGAGATCGACAATGACAAGCAGCATGGCTACGACCAGTATGACATCAATTTTCTGACGGGGTTCGCCAACGTGCTGGCCGAGGCGGTCTCTACGGTTGCCCGGGGCCTCGCCCTGCAGGTGACCGTCGACCAGATGAAGGCCCTCGTCGAGGAAAAGGACCGGCTGCTCCACGAAAAGAACGTCGCGGACCTGCAGCTCCACCAGGCCCAGAAGATGGAAGCGGTCGGTCAATTGACCGGCGGCGTCGCGCACGACCTCAACAATATCCTCACGGTCATTACCGGCACCATCGAAATCCTCTCCGAAGCCTTCGCGGACCGGCCCGAGCTTCTGGCGATCACCAAAATGATCGATGACGCCGCGGCGCGCGGCGCCGATTTGACCCAGCGCCTGCTGGCATTCGCCCGCAAGCAGCCGCTGCAGCCGCGCGAGGTCGACGTCAATGCGCTGGTGATCCAGACCGCCAATCTGTTGCGGCCGACGCTCGGCGAGCAAATCGAGGTCCACATGATGCTCGCCGGCGACACGTCCCGCGCGCTGATCGACCCCAGCCAGCTCACCAACGCGGTTCTCAATCTCGCGCTCAACGCCCGCGACGCGATGCCGGACGGCGGCAAGCTCACCATCGAGACCTCCAACGTCGTGCTCGACGAGGAATATGCCAGGACGACTGGCGATGTCACGGCCGGGAATTACGTGCTGGTCGCGGTGACGGATTCCGGGCACGGCATTCCCGCCGCGATCCTGAACAATGTGTTCGAACCCTTCTTCACCACCAAGGAGATCGACAAGGGATCGGGCCTCGGACTCAGCATGGTCTACGGATTCGTCAAACAGTCGCGTGGCCACATCAAGATCTATAGCGAGGAAGGTCACGGCACGACGGTACGAATCTATCTGCCTCAGGCGACCGGCGTCGCGCTGCCTGACGAGCAGGCCGTCGCGCCGGGCATGATAGGCGGCGATGAGACCATCCTTGTGGTTGAGGACGACCATCTGGTGCGAACCTTCGTGATCGGCCAAATTCAAAGCCTGGGTTATGCCACGCTGGCGGCGGTCAATGCGAATGAGGCGATGGCCGTTATCGATGGCCCCGGGAAAATCGATCTGCTGTTCACCGACATGATCATGCCGGGTTCGATGAACGGCCGGCAACTGGCGGACGCAGCGCTGCAGCGAAGGGGCTCGCTGAAAGTGTTGTTTACGTCAGGCTATTCGAACGAGGCCATCATTCACCATGGCCATCTCGACGCCGGGGTGCTGCTGCTCGCCAAACCCTATCGCAAGTCGGAGCTTGCCCAGATGATTCGCGCCGCACTTGCTGCCTGAGGTAGGGTAGCCGATACTGCTCCATGACAATGGAAGCGGCGATGCTGGCGCTAAGTTCGGCTCTGTTATCGCCGTACGGGAAATCGTGAGCTCATGCTGTCGCAGATCGATCTGGCGCTGATCGCGGGGACGACGACGTTGCTGCTATTGCTGGCGGCGCTGCTGTTGCACGATTTCAGGGCAAGCGATCACGGTCGATCATCTGCTGCGGCATACCGCGGGCCTGGCGCTCGGCAGTTCGTTGTCGGCTTCGCTCGCATCGGTGCTGGAGCCGGTCAATCGCATGAAATTCGTCGAGTCCGACATGGCGGCCTATGCCGAGAGCATTGCGCTCGAAACCCTTCCGGGGAGCGCCTGGAATTATCATGACGGCAACACCGTCATTCTCTCGCACCTGATCCGCGACGCGGCGGGCGGCCGGCCATCCGACGTGCTGCGGCTGGCGCGGCAGGAATTGTTCGGCCCGCTCGGCATGCGTCATGTGACTCTCGAATTCGACGCCGCGGGCACGCCGGAAGGATCGAGCCAGATGCTGATGCCCGCGCGCGACTGGGCGCGGTTCGGCATGCTCTATCTCAATGACGGCGTCGCCGGTGCAAGACGAATCCTGCCGGAGGGATGGGTAAGGCATTCGGCTTCCCCAACGCCGAATGCCTGGGTCGGCATGGGGGCCGGCTTCTGGACCAATCAGGGCGACAGCTTTGGCGCCAGCTACCGGATCGAGCGCGGCTGGCCCCGCGATGCCTTCTTCGCCAAGGGAACGATCGGACAGTATGTCATCATCATTCCCTCCGAACGGCTGGTGATCGTTCGACTCGGCCGCTCGCCGAACGGGCCGCCAGAGGCCGATGGCGTGTTTCAACTGGTCAGGGACGTGGTCGCGGCGAACGGCAACAAGGGAAAGTTGGCAGGCGTCGATTGACGACCGCTGCTACTGCCGGCCGAGCTGCGTCGCCTTCGCGACCCGGTCGAATTTCTCCAGCGACAGGATGGCGTCGGCGAACTGGTCGGCGCGGCCGTTCAGCACCGGGCGGGCGAGCGTCAGAAACTTCTGCTGCATCGCCTGCGCGTCCGGGAATGATCCAGGCTCGCCGGAGGGGTCGGCATAGAGCCGCTCATGCACGCCGCCGTCGTCGGTGGTGATCGAGACCCGGGCCCCGAACGGGTGGGTGCGACCGGTTTCCAGACGGTCGTCCTGCACCACGTCGAACTTGTCGGCGAGCGCATCGACCGCGGCATTGCCGAGCTTGTCGTAATCGTCCCACCCGAACCGCCCCTGATCGAGCGCGACGGCGCCGGTAAAGAACATCGAGAACTGGCCGCCGACGATCGAGGTCGGGTGCCGCTTGGTGGCGGCGTCGCCGGTCAGAGTGATGCCGTTGCGATGCAGCCCGATCTCGACCCGCTTGATCTGGTCCGGCGTCAGATTGTGTTCCCGGCGCATCGCGATCAGCGCATCGAGCGCGGCGTGAGTGTAGCGGCAGCTCGGATAGGGTTTGACGCCGATCTTCATGGTCTCGTAGATCTCGCCGAGGCCGGCGACCGCCTTGTCGGGATGGGCGTTGTCGCTGTAGCCGACCAGAAGGCCGTGCTTGCCCTCGACCGATTCGGATGCGCCGATGAAATCATTGCGCGCCAGCGTGGCCGCGATCACACCGTTCATGGCGGCGGCGCCGACCTGGTAACGCTTGTTCCAGGCGCCGTTGACCAGGAACTGGAGCGAGCCCGCGGCCTGGCTGCCGGAGACGCCGAACGCCGCAATGATCTGCGCTTGCGACAGTCCGAACAGTTTTGCCGCTGCCGCCGCTGCGCCATAGGTTCCGGCGGTCGCGGTGGGGTGAAAGCCGCGCGCGTAATGCGAGGTCGGATCGAGCGCGTTGCCGAGCCGGCAGCACACTTCATAACCGGCGACGATGGCGGTGAGCACGTCGCGGCCCGACGCGCCGACCATCTCGCCGATCGCGAACGCGGCCGGAACCACCGGCGCGCTTGGATGCAGCGAGGAATCCGCATGGGTGTCGTCGAAATCGAGGGA
>JBKJUA010000167.1:0-6678 GCA_046590305.1 Bradyrhizobium sp. | reverse complement strand
GATATGCACGAGGCCGTCCTGGTGCACGCCGATATCGACGAAGGCGCCGAACGCCGTGACGTTGGTGACGGTGCCTTCGAGGATCATGCCTTTCCTGAGATCCTTCAGGGTCTCGACACCCTCCTTGAACACCGCGGCCTTGAAGGCCGGGCGCGGATCGCGGCCGGGTTTTTCCAGCTCGCGCAGGATGTCGGTCACGGTCGGCAGACCAAAGGTGTCGTCGACGAAGGCCTGCGGCTTCAACTGGCGCACGATCTCGGCATTGCCGATCAGCGCCTTGATGTCGCTCTTGGTCGCGGTCAGAATCTTGCGCACCACCGGATAGGCTTCCGGATGCACGCCGGAGGCGTCGAGTGGATCCTCGCCGCCCTGGATGCGCAGGAAGCCCGCGCATTGCTCGAACGCTTTCGGGCCGAGCCGCGGCACTTCCTTCAGCGCCTTGCGCGACTTGAACGGGCCGTTGGCATCGCGGTGCTGCACGATGCTTTGCGCCAGCCCCGAGCCGATACCCGACACCCTCGCCAGCAGCGGCGCGGAAGCAGTGTTGGCGTCGACCCCGACGGCGTTGACGCAATCTTCCACCACGGCATCGAGCGAGCGCGACAGCTTGCTTTCGCCGAGGTCATGCTGGTACTGCCCGACTCCGATCGCCTTGGGATCGATCTTGACCAGTTCGGCCAAGGGATCCTGCAGCCGCCGCGCGATCGAAACAGCGCCGCGCAGGGTGACGTCGAGTTCCGGCAACTCCTCTGACGCAAAGGCCGAGGCCGAATAGACCGACGCGCCGGCCTCCGACACCACGATCTTCGACATCTTGAGGTCCGGCAGCAGTTTTACCAGCTCCATGGCGAGCTTGTCGGTTTCGCGCGAGGCGGTGCCGTTGCCGATCGCGATCAGATCGACGCGATGCGCGACCGAGAGTTTCCCCAGCGTCGCCAGCGCCTCGTCCCAGCGCTTCTGCGGTTCATGCGGATAGACCGCCGTGGTGGCCACCACCTTGCCGGTGGCGTCGATGATCGCAACCTTGACGCCGGAGCGGAAGCCGGGATCGAGCCCCATGGTGACGCGCGCGCCGGCGGGTGCTGCCAGCAACAGGTCGCGCAGGTTCGACGCGAACACGCGCACGGCTTCCTGCTCGGCCGCATCCCACAGACGCATCCGCAGATCGATGTTGAGATGCACCTGGATCTTGGTGCGCCAGGCCCAGCGCACGGTTTCCAGCAGCCATTTGTCGCCGGGGCGGCCCTGATCGGAGATGGCAAAACGCTGCATGATCTTCATTTCATGCGAGCTGATCGGCGGCGGCGTGGCGGCGACCGGCTCGGGCAGCATCTGCAGGTCGAGAATTTCTTCCTTCTCGCCACGGAACATGGCGAGGATGCGATGCGACGGCAGTTTGCTCAGCGCCTGGCTGAATTCGAAATAATCCTTGAATTTCTCGCCCTCGGTCCGCTTCCCCTTGCGCGCCGTGGAGGTCAGCAGGCCGTTCGACCACACCTGCTCGCGCAACGCGCCGATCAGGTCGGCGTCCTCGGCGAAGCGTTCGACCAGAATCGCGCGCGCGCCGTCGAGCGCGGCGGCGGTGTCGGGCACCTGCTTCTCGGCATCGACGAACGGCTTGGCCGAAACAAACGGCTTGTGCTCCGGCTGTGTCAGCAGCCGTTCGGCCAGCGGCTCCAGCCCGGCCTCTTTGGCGATCTCGGCCTTGGTGCGGCGCTTCGGCTTGAACGGCAGATAGATGTCTTCCAGCCGTCCCTTGCTGTCGGCAGCGAGGATGGCGGCTTCCAGTGCGGCATCCAGCTTGCCCTGTTCGCGCACCGAATTGAGGATTGCGGTGCGGCGCTCCTCGAGTTCGCGCAGATAGTTCAGGCGCTCTTCCAGAGTGCGCAATTGCGCATCGTCGAGCGCGCCGGTGATTTCCTTGCGGTAGCGCGCCACGAACGGAACCGTGGCGCCGCCGTCGAGCAGCGTCACCGTCGCCTCGACCTGCTGTTCGCGAACGCCAAGCTCTTGCGCAATCTGCCGATTGATATTTGCCACGCGCAATTCTTTCTCAAAGCCGTCGCGGCCGGTGAATCGCCTGCCGCGGGAGGACGCTTATGGACCATCGCCGCTCGCTTCATCAACCCGCGGCACGAAACAAATTGATCTGTGGATGGACCTTATCGATATCAGGGATAAAGCAGCTTCATTTCAAGTCCCGTATCGATCCTGCGGCGAGATAAAGGTGGATTGACGACAGCTAACTGTGTAGACGGACGCTCCCCCTCAGGAAGCGCCCATGTCGATCTGCGGACTTGATTTCGGAACGTCGAATACCACGCTCGGCACGATCGAAGGCGATGCGCCGGTCCTGACGGCGCTGGAGGCGGGCCAGACCACGATTCCGAGCGCGATTTTCTATGAAACCGACAGCGCGGTGCTGATCGGCCGCAAGGCGATCGAGAGCTATGTCGAAGGCGCGCCCGGCCGGCTGATGCGCAGCCTCAAATCGGTGCTGGGAACATCGCTGATCGAGGAGACGACGCGGCTGGGACGGGAGCGGACCAGCTTTCGCGACGTGATCGCCTATTATCTGGGGGCGGTGAAACGGCGCGCCGAACAGGCCACCGGCCGCGAGCTACGCGACGTGGTGCACGGCCGTCCGGTGCACTTCGTCGACAATGCCGACGACGCCGACGCCAGGGCCGAGCAGACCCTGCGTGATATTGCCCACGAGATCGGCTTCGACCAGGTCACCTTCCAGTTCGAGCCGATCGCGGCAGCGCTGGATTATGAACGCGAGATTTCGGCCGAGGAAATCGCCCTGATCGCCGATATCGGCGGCGGCACCTCGGATTTCTCGATCGTGCGACTGGGACCGCATCGCCATGGCAAGGCCGACCGCTCCTCGGATATCCTCGCCAATGACGGCGTGCGCATCGGCGGCACCGATTTCGACCGCCAGCTCAGCCTCGGCGTCATCATGCCGCTGTTCGGATTCGGTAGCGCCATGAAGCGTCCCGGGCTCGACGTGCCCTCGAGTTATTTCCACGACCTCGCGACCTGGTCGAACATCAACCGCATGTACGAGCCGCGCGTGATCGCCGATATCCGCCAGGTCCGGCAGGAGGCAAGCGAGCCTGAACTGCTCGACCGGCTGGTGCGGGTGGTCGACGAACAGCGCGGCCATACGCTGGCAATGGAGATCGAGGACGCCAAGATCGCGCTGTCCGACGCGCGCCGGGCCGACATCCCCCTGCAATGGGTCGCACCGGGCCTTGCCGCCGAGATCGGCCGCCCCGATCTGGTCAGCCACACCAAACAACTGGCCGAGCGTATCGCGGCTCGAATCCAGATTTGCTTGTCCCAGGCGCGATTGTCCGCCGGCGATATCGACGCCGTGTTCCTGACCGGCGGTTCGGTGCGGCTCGCCCACGTCCGCAAGGCCATTACCAAGGCGCTGCCGTCGGCCCGCATCGTCGAAGGCGATACGTTTGGCGCGGTCGGCAAGGGCCTGACGCTGGAGGCGTTGCGACGCTACGGGCCGGGGAACTGAGGCCGGTGACGCGGACCACCTGACGCTTATTTGCAATGCACTCCCGGCAATTGCATAGTCGATCCAACGGAATGCCGGGATGGCAGTTGGGGAATGAATAATGGCGGACGCCGATCTGGATGTCGTAATCCGGCAGCTTGCGAAGCAGCAATACAAGGGCCTGATGGCAGCCGCCAAGAAGCGGCGGGATCGCTACGCCGGTCTCGCCGCCAAGGCGAAGAACGGCGAGGCCAAGGCCAAATTGAAGCTGATCGCGAAAAATACCATGGAGCAGGCCGCGGCCGCCGCAAGGCGGCTGCAGATTTCCGCAGACAACGCCGCCGACAGTTACGCGCGGTCGATGCGCAACGCGGCCGAGGCCCCGCCGCCAGCCAAAAAGCCGATCGCGAAACCCGTCAAGAAGGCGTCCAGGAAAGCAAAGGCCTGAGGAAGTGCCCTTGGGGTAGCGGATGGATCTCAAACAACTGCGAACCTTCCGGGCGGTCGCGGAGCTCGGAAGTCTCAGCAAGGCGGCCGACCGGCTGCGGGCCGCGCAGCCTGCGCTGAGCCGGCACATCAAACTGCTCGAGCACGAGCTTCGCGTGGAGCTCTTTATCCGCAACGGCCGCGGCATGCTGCTGACCAGCGCCGGACAGATCCTGCTCGATCGCACCACCGGCCTGGTGCGTCAGATCGAACAGGTGCGCGACGATATTCAATCGGCGAGCGGCAAACCTTCCGGACGGGTCATCCTCGGCCTGGTGCCGACGGTGAGCGCGGTGCTGTCGGGACGGCTGGCCCGCCGCATCATCACGGATTTGCCCGATATCTCGCTGCGCATCGTCGAAAGCTATGGCGGCCATCTGGTCGAATGGCTGCACCGGGGCGAGATGGATCTCGCGATCACCTACGGCCCCGCCGATGATTTGCATCTTTCCGTTCACACGATCGGCAGCGAAGACCTCGCCGTGGTCGGTCCGCCGGGTTCGGGCCTGGGCAAGAAAAAACAGGTCGAGCTGGAATGGCTGGTCAGGCAAAGGCTGATCCTTCCCAGCATTTCGCATGGCCTGCGGGCGTTGCTCGAAAAGGCCGTGGCCCGCAAGAAATTGACGCTCAACGCCATGATCGAGGCCGATTCCTACCGCGCCCAGATCGCGTTGATGGAAGAGGGCCTGGGCTACACGCTGTTGCCGGCGTCCGCGATCCGCGCCGAGCTGGCGGCCAGGCGGCTGGAAATGGCGGCGCTGGTGAATCCGTCGGTTTCCCGCGAACTGCTGCTGGCGTCGCCGATCGCGCGCCCGTCATCGATCGCCACCAGCACCATCTCGGCGCTGATCCTGGCCGAGATCGTGCAGTTGAACAAGGAAGGCCTCTGGAACATCAAGCTGGCGGGTTGAGCCGCGCGCCAGCCGTTCAGTTGTAGAGCGCCTCATCGCCGAGAACGGATTGCCGAAAGCGCGTGGTCAGGATGACGCCGTCAGCCGGCGGCAAGGTGAAGACCAGCGCCTCGGGATTGATCTTCACCAGCGCGAACACCGGCCCCTTGCCCTGGTGGACGAGATCGCGGATCTCCGACACCTGCTCCATGGTTCTGACGGTTTGCGAGGTGCGGATGCCGGCCGCCAGTGCGATGCCGGCAAGGTCCACGCCCGAGGCCGTGTGGGTCTTCTGCATGCCGGTCTCACCAAACCGCTCGTTGTCGAGCACCGCGATGGTCAGATTCGCCGGCTTCTCGACCGCGACGGTGGCGAGCGAGCCGATGCTCATCAGCATCTCGCCGTCGCCGGTGATGACAAGCACCTTGCGCTTCGGCTGCGCCAGCGCGAGGCCGAGTCCCATCATCGTGGCCGCGCCCATCGCGCCCCACAGCGGAAAATTATTGGCGTGGTCGCCGGCGGCCGAGACGTCCCAGTTCGGCGCGCCGAGGCCGGCGATGACCAGAATGTCGCCGCGGTCGCGCAAGAGTTCGTTGACGACATCGCGACGATGCAGGAGCGCGTTCGGATTTGTCATTTGCGTGCCAGATCCTTGAAGTTCTTGGCGCCCAGCACCCGCTGTCCGATCAGGACCGCGGCGGGCCGCCAGGTGTTGAAGGCGAGATTGGCGGCGCCCCAGACGGTCGGCGCGACATCCTCAGGAGTGTCCGCGCGCGTCACGATGACGCCCATGGCCTCGAGTGAGGCCTGCGTGCCCTGGCCCATCGGGATCTGCCACGGGTTGAACTCGCCCCAATCGCCCCGCATCGTCACCAGCATCAGCAGCGGCATGTGGCATATCGCCGGCAGCGACAGCATGTTGATGCAGTTGCCGACGCCGCTCGATTGCAGCAGCAGCACGCCGCGCTGTCCGCCGAGCCAGGCACCGGCCAGCATGGCGACGCCTTCCTCTTCCGTCGTCAGCGTGACGAGGCGGGTCTCCGGGTCGGCATCGAAGGCGCGAATGAGGCGGCTGTGGCCGGCATCCGGCACCATCGCGACCTGTTTGACGCCGGCTTCCTTGAGGATGCGGTAGACGTCATCGGGCCATGACGGTAGCGGCGCAGGCGCCTGGTCTTTGGTTTTGGCTGCCGTATCGGCCATCGAATGGCGCTCCTCAGGTCGGGTTCTCGGATTTGGTGCGCAGACTAGATGGTTTTGGCAGGGGGCACGATGCCAATGTCGTTATGGCTTCTATCGCAAAATTGAAACTCTCGGCGAGTGCCGCAAAGCGAGGGCATCGCCGGCATGGCAGGGGCGATTTTCAAGCAGACGAATGGCGCATTTTCTCCGATAATTTTTCTTGTAGCCGGCGGCGAGTTCCCGCAAACTTGGAGCCGAATGGACGGGAGCAAAGCCGTTCCAGCCGAGAGAACAGTGAACCGCGCCCCGATCCATGGTCGGAGATCGCCGTGTACAATCCGTTTCGAAACGTCGGACGCAACGATCCCTGCCCCTGTGGCAGCGGCAAGAAATTCAAGAAATGCTGCCTCGACAAGCAGCGCGTGGAGCCGCCAACGACCGTAGCAGCGGCCGATGTTCTCGACGCCATGGAAGAGTGGGGCGACTTCGAGGACGCGGACGGGCAAATGCTGGACTACGACCCGCTGGTCGAGCATTTGCCCGTCCGCGTCCTCGAAGTCGCCCCACTCTTCCATGGCGTCGAGAACATCGGCCGCTGCTACG
>JBKJUA010000434.1:0-3944 GCA_046590305.1 Bradyrhizobium sp. | reverse complement strand
GTCTATTTCGCCTGGAATACGCGCCGGCTGATCACCGAGCAGATCACTACGACCGTGAATGCGGAGATCGGCGAGCTCAGCGACATCTATGCGCGGCGGGGCTTGCGCGGGCTGGTGTTCACGATCGAGAACCGGGCGCTGCGGCCGGGCGCCAATCTTTATCTCGTGACGACGCCGACCGGTCAGGCCGTCGCCGGCAATGTCGGCTCGCTGGCGCCGGGCGTGATGGCAACCCAGGGCTGGTCGGAGACCGCCTACCGGCGGCTCGACGAACAGGATAGCCGTCATCATCGCGCGCTGGTCAGCGTCACCGAACTCACCAGCGGTTTCCGGCTCCTGATCGGGCGCGACCTCGAGGAACGGCGGCGGCTGTTCGGCATCGTCGTGAAGGCCGCGAACTGGTCGTTGCTGGTCGTCGTGGTGCTCGGGCTCGGCGGCGGCATCTTCGTCGCGCGGCGGGTGCTGCGGCGGATCGACGCCATGACCGGCACTACCCGGCGTATCATGGCCGGCGATTTGACCGGGCGGCTGCCGGTCGGACGCAGCGGTGACGAACTCGATCGCCTGGCGGAAAATCTCAACGCCATGCTGGAGCGGATCGAAGCCCTGATGACGGGGCTGAAGGAAGTTTCCGACAACATCGCGCACGATCTGAAGACGCCGCTGACGCGGCTGCGCAATCGCGCCGAGGAGGCGCTGGCGAAATCCGGCAGCGAGGCCGATTACCGCAGCGCGTTGGAACGAACCATCGAGGAATCCGACGGACTGATCCGCACCTTCAATGCGCTGTTAATGATCGCGCGCGCCGAGTCCGGGCAGGCGCGCGGCAACATGGATGATTTCGACGCCGCCGACGTCGCCAGCGGGATTCAGGAACTTTATGAACCGCTGGCCGAAGACAATGACATGACCTTGCGCGTCAAGACCGGGCCGGCACCCGTTCACGGCAACCGCGAGTTGATCAGCCAGGCGCTGGCCAATCTGGTAGAGAATGCGATCAAATACGGCAAGCCACATCCCTCCCTTCAGCCACTCGACGGCGGCGCGGTTGATGGCGCCAATGAAATCCTGATCGAGGCGCGGCGCGACGGTGCTTCCGTGCTGCTCAGCGTCACCGACCATGGGCCGGGGATACCGGAAGCCGACCGCAGCCACGCGGTGGAGCGGTTTGTCCGGCTGGAGGCCAGCCGCACCCAGCCCGGCTCCGGGCTCGGTCTCAGCCTGGCCTCGGCGGTGGCGACGCTGCATGGCGGTGAACTCCGGCTCGGTGACGGTGATCCCGGCTTGACCGCGACCTTGGCGATCCCGGCCCGGGCCGGCGGCAGTGACAGGCTTGCGGTTCAAACGCCGGATGTGCCACAGAAGGTCGCATGACCTCATCCGCGAAGGGCGACGCGGCCCCACATCGTCTGGCCGCGCGGTTCGTGGACGGACCGCATGTATCCGCTGCCGACAAGGCCGAACAGCGACTGGCAGACTGGCTGACCGATCTGACGCCGGCGCAGGCGGCTGCGATCGCCGATCTGACCGGCCTATACCCCCGCGCCAAAACCATTGTTCTCGGCATCGCCGAAGCCTCTCCCTATCTGTTCGATTTGCTGCGCGCCGACGCCGCGCGCGCGATCCGGCTGCTCGAATGCGAGCCGGAGCCACATCTGGCCCGGCTGATCGAAAATACCTGCCGCGACGTCGCGGCCGCGTCCAACGAAGCCGACGTGATGCAATTGCTTCGCCGCATGAAATCGGAGGCGGCGCTGCTGATCGCGCTGTGCGACATCGGCGGCCTCTGGCCTGTGATGCAGGTGACGGCGGCACTGACCGATCTCGCGGTCGCCTCGGTGCAGGCGGCGCTGCGCTTCCTGCTGCGGCAGGAGGCCGGGCGCGGCAGGATGGTGCCGCCGAGCTTCGATTCCCCCGAGGATAACAGCGGCCTGGTGGTGCTCGCGATGGGCAAGATGGGCGCGGGCGAACTGAATTACTCCAGCGACATCGACCTGATCGTGTTCTTCGATTCCGATGCGCCGACGCTGGCGCCCGACATCGAGCCGCAGACGTTCTTCGTGCGCGTCACCCAGGCGCTTGCGCGGATATTGCAGCAACGCAACGGCGACGGCTACGTGTTCCGGGTCGATCTGCGGCTGCGGCCGGATCCATCCTCGACGCAGGTGGCGATCTCGATGGCCGCGGCGCTGCATTACTACGAGCGGGACGGCCGGACCTGGGAGCGCGCCGCCATGATCAAGGCGCGGCCCTGCGCCGGCGATGCCAAAGCCGGCGAGGCGCTGGTGGCGGAAATCGCCCCCTTCGTCTGGCGCAAGCATCTGGATTTTGCGGCGCTGGCCGACGTCCACGACATGAAGCGGCAGATGCAGACCTTTCGCGGCCAGAGCGAAATCTCGGTCGAGGGGCACAACGTCAAGGTCGGGCGCGGCGGCATTCGCGAGATCGAATTTTTCGCGCAGACCCAGCAATTGATCGCCGGCGGCCGGCATCCGGAATTGCGGGTGCGGCCGACGCTGGAAGCGCTCGGCGTGCTGGCCGCGAGCAACTGGATCACCTTCGAGGCCCGCGACGAGCTCACCGCGGCCTACATCTTCCTGCGGCGGGTCGAGCACCGGCTGCAGATGGTCGCGGACGAGCAGACCCATGCTTTGCCCGACGACGCCGAGGCGATGGAGCGTTTTGCGAATTTCTTCGGCTATCAGGACCGCGCGGCCTTCGCCGGCGATCTGCTGGGCCATCTCAACGTCGTGCAGGGGCATTACGGCAAGCTGTTCGAAGGCGATCCGGCCGGCACTGCGCAATTGCCGGCGGCGGATTACAGCGCCGGTCCCGACGATCCCAGGCTGATCGAGCATCTGGTCTCGCTCGGTTTCAAGAAACCGGTCGTGGTGGCGGGAACCGTTCAGCAATGGCTGACCGGCGACTATCGCGCGCTGCGCAACGAAGCGACACGCAGCGCTTTCGTCGAGTTCATCCCGGGATTGATCGACGGCCTGGCGCATTCCGAAGAGCCCGACAATGCGGTATCGGCGTTCGACCGCTTCCTCGGGGCGTTGCAGCGCGGCGGGCGGCTGATCTCGCTGCTGAGCCAGAACCGTGAACTGGTCGCGCTGGTGGCGTTGATCCTCGGCGCCGCGCCCCGGCTCGGCGACATGCTGGCGCGACAGCCGCAAATCATGGACGGACTGATCGATCCACGCTTCTTCGGCGCCATGCCGGACCAGCGTGAACTGTCGATGCGGCTCGCCGCGACGCTGGCGGACGCCAATGCCTATGAAGAGTTTCTCGACCGGCTGCGGTTGTTCGGCCAGGAAAGCCTGTTCCTGATCGGCACGCGGATCCTGTCCGGCACGGTCTCCGCCCAGCAGGCCAGCATCGCCTTCGCCGACGTCGCCGAGGGCATCGTCCACACCGTGCATGGCCTGGTCACCGACAGGTTCGCGGCCCAGCACGGCCGCATCATGGGGCAGCAGACCGCGATTCTGGCGATGGGCCGGCTCGGCAGCCGCGAGATGACGGCGTCATCCGATCTCGATTTGATCCTGCTGTATGACTTCGATCACGAGCATCCCGATTCCGACGGCGAGCGGTCGCTGCACGGCGCGCAATATTTTGCCCGCTTCACCCAGCGGCTGATCAGCGCCTTCACGACGCGGACCAATTACGGCGTGCTCTACGACGTCGACATGCGGCTACGCCCGTCGGGGCGCGCCGGGCCGGTGGCCTCGCGGATCGATTCCTTCGCCGACTATCAGGAGCGCGAAGCCTGGACCTGGGAGCACATGGCGCTGACCCGCGCGCGCGTGATCTCGGCGCCGCCGGAACTTCGTGCCCGTATCGAGAGTGTCATTCGCGCCGCGCTGACGCGGCCGCGCGACCGCGCCGCCGTCGCCGGCGATGTCGCCGACATGCGCCGCGCCATCGCGCAGGAGAAGGGCGAG
>JBKJUA010000264.1:0-4084 GCA_046590305.1 Bradyrhizobium sp. | reverse complement strand
TATGGACGAACTGATTGGGCAGCTGGCTGCAAAGGCCGGCATTGATGAAGCTGTGGCTGAAAAAACCATCGGCATCATCCTGGGCTTCCTCCGCAACGAGGGCCCTTCCGACACGGTTCAGGCATTGATTGACCAGATTCCCGGCGCGGAAGCCGCAATCGCGGCCTCGAGCAACAGCGGCGGCCTAGCTAGATTGATGGGCGGCGGCCTGATGGCGCTGGGAACCAAGTTGATGGGACTTGGTTTGGGTATGGGCGAAATTCAGAACATCGCACGTGAACTTTTCCGCTTTGGCCGCGACAAAATCGGAGCGGATCAAATGGGCGAGATCATCGCAGGGACACCGGGCCTCAAGCAGTTCGCATAAGACCGCAGTTCGCTTAAAGCACCTTTTTGATATCGAGTATCATGACATACCCCATCTCCGAGATTGACGGCCTGCCAGCGTTCGCCGCTTCGAAACTGAAATCGCTTGGCATTCGCACCACCGCCGGACTGCTTGAAGCCGCCCGCACGGTCAAGGGGCGCAAGGCGCTCGCGGACAAGACCGGCATCAGCGAGCAGCAACTGCTCGAATGGGCCAATGTGTCCGACTACATGCGGATTCCCGGCATGGGCAGGGCCAAGGTCGGACTGGTGCGCGCCGCTGGCGTCACCACAGTTCGCGAGCTCGCGCTGCGCAACCCGGCGCGGCTGGCTCAGAACATGCGAGACGTGAACACCAAGCGCAAGCTCGTCCGGATCCTGCCTTCGGAAAAGTCGGTCGAACAGCTCATTGCGCAGGCCCGCAAGCTTCAGCCCAAAATCACCTACTGACGACCGCTGATCGGCCGCTCTGGATTGACTCCGGCGGCACCTGCAGCGGCTTGACTCCCATGCATGGACCGCGCAAAGCGACCGCATGATCGCGACCACGTCCAGACCCGCCCCGGCCGCTACCCCGGCAGATCGTCAGGTGCTGCGGGCGCTGCTGTCGCGGCCCTGTCCCGCCGTGATGGGGGTCCTGAACATCACGCCGGACTCATTTTCCGACGGCGGACAGTTCATCGCGCCGGAGCGCGCGCTGGCGCAGGCCCGCCGCATGATCGTCGAGGGCGCCGACATCATCGACATCGGCGCGGAATCCACTCGGCCCTACGGCGCGCAACCCGTCACCGCGGACGAGGAAATGCAGCGCCTGCGGCCGGTCCTGGCCGACGTGGTGGCGCTCGGTGTTCCCGTCTCCATCGACAGTATGAAATCGGCCGTGGTCGCCTGGGCGCTCGATGCAGGTGCATCTGTCGCCAACGACGTCTGGGGCCTGCAGCGCGACGCTGACATGGCGAAGCTCGTGGCGGAACGCCATTTGCCTGTCATCGTCATGCACAACCGTGATCGGGTCGAGGCCGACCTCGACATCATGAAGGATATGGCAGCCTTCTTCGCGCGCTCGCTTGATATCGCCGACAAGGCCGGAATATCACCTCAGAATATCGTGCTCGACCCCGGCATCGGCTTTGGCAAGACCCCGGAGCAGAGCATGACTGCGCTGGCGCGGCTCGACGAACTCGCTGCATTCGGCCTGCCGCTGCTGGTCGGCGCGTCGCGCAAGCGCTTTATCAGTTCGGTCAGCCCGTCGGAGCCGCAGCAGCGCTTGGGCGGCTCGATCGCGGCGCATCTAATTGCGGCCAAGGGCGGCGCCCGGATCATCCGGACCCACGACGTGGCGGAAACCGTTCAGGCACTGCGGGTGGCCGCGGCAATCGGGGACAGACGATGACCGACACGATCTTCATTACCGGCGTCGTCATCCATGCCCGCCATGGCGTCATGGAACATGAGACCGAAGTTGGGCAGCGCTTTGTCATCGACCTGGAACTGTCGGCGGATCTGTCGGAATCCTCGCGCACCGACCGTCTGGCCGATACCGTGTCCTATTCCAACGTGGTAGCGACCGCGACTGCCGCCTTCAAGAATGCCAACTACAAGCTGCTGGAACGCGCGGCCGGCGCCGTCGCCGAAGCCATCCTGGCGGCGTTTCCCCGCGTCAGCGCCATCAAGGTCACCGTTCACAAGCCGCATGCCCCGATCGCCGCGATCTTCGAGGATGTCGGCGTGGTCCTGACCCGCACGCGGCAAGCGACCTCGCATGGCTAACGTCCTGATCGCGCTCGGCGGCAATGTCGGCGACACCAGAGCCACATTCCAGAAGGCGATCGCCAATATCTGCGGCATGACGCAGGCGGCGTTGCTGGCGCGGTCGTCCGATTACGCCACCCCGCCCTGGGGCGAAGAGCAGCAGGCGCGTTTCATCAATGCCTGCATCGAGATCGAGACCAGCCTGGATCCCCATGCGCTGCTGTTCACGCTGCACAAGATCGAACACAAGTTCGGCCGCGATCGCGCCAGGGAAACGCGTTGGGGTCCGCGCACTCTCGACCTCGACCTGATTGCCTATGATGACGTCAGGGTCCAGAAGCCGGAACTGACGCTGCCGCACCCCCGGTGGTTCGAGCGGGCTTTCGTACTGGTACCGCTGGCGGAGATCGCCCCTGATCGTGTCATTGCGGGACGCCGCGTTGCGGCGGCGCTGGCGGAGTTGTCCAGCGCTGGAATCGAGCGGCTGCCCGACCTGAACTGACCAAAAGAGACCGAAAACAACCGTTTGGCTTGGCGGCCGCCACGTGGCAATTTCCGCCAACAAATGACGGCGCCCCGGGAGCGATCTGCGTAAATGACATCTGTAACCGACGACCTGCGGCTGGCCGCGGATTTCGCGCCGGCGAGCTACGACGACTGGCGCAAGCTGGTGGATGGCGTGCTGAAGGGCGCGCCGTTCGAGAAGCTGGTCGGCAAGACCTATGATGGCCTGAAGATCGACCCGATCTATCCGCGGGCGCGCGGTGCCGCGCCGATCGCCGGCCGAGCCGCCGCAGCGCCCTGGCAGATCATGCAGCGGATCGATCATCCCGATGCTGCCATGGCCAATGCGCAGGCGTTGCACGACCTCGAGAACGGCGCCAACGGGCTGACCCTGGTGTTCGCGGGCGCCAATGGCGCCCATGGTTTCGGGCTCGACCCGTCGGCGGAAGCGATCGCGAAGGTTCTGGACGGCGTCTTCATCGACGCCGGCATCGGGATCGAGCTTCAGATCGGCCCGCAGTCGCGGATGGCCGCGATCCACGTTGCCGAATATGTCAGGCGTAAGGGGCTCGATCCCGCCGCCTGCGATATCCGTTTCGGTCTCGATCCGATCGGCGCCTGCGCTGTGTGGGGATCCAGCGCCTATAATTGGTGGGAGATCGCACCGGCGGTGACCGGCGCGATCAAGAAACTCGCGGCCCACGGTTTCAAGGGCCCGTTCGCGGCGGCCGACGGTCGCGTCGTCCACGATACCGGCGGATCCGAGGTGCAGGAATTGGCTTATGTACTCGCGGTCGGCGTGGCCTATCTGCGGGCCCTGGAGAACGACGGCGTGGCGCTGGCGGAGGCGCAGAGCATGATTTATGCGCGGCTCGCCGCCGACGCCGATCAATTCCTCACAATGGCAAAATTCCGCGCGCTGCGGCTGTTATGGGCCCGGATCGAGCAGAGCTGCGGCCTGACGCCGAAGCCGTTGTTCGTTGCCGCAGATACCGCCTGGCGGATGCTGACCCAGCGCGATCCCTACGTGAACATGCTGCGAGCGACCATGGCGACGTTCTCCGCAGGGCTCGGCGGCGCCAACGCCATCAACGTGCTGCCGCATACGCTCGCGCTCGGGCTGCCCGACGCTTTTGCGCGGCGCGTGGCGCGCAATACCCAGCTGGTGCTGCTGGAGGAATCCAACCTCGCAAAAGTGTCCGATCCCGCGGCCGGCTCCGGTGGCATCGAAAGCCTGACGCGAGAGCTGTGCGAAGCGGCTTGGCCGCAGTTCCAGGAGATCGAAGCCGGCGGCGGCGCATTCGCAGCACTCGGCAACAACTTGATTCAGCCGAGGATCGCAGCGACGCGGGCGGCGCGGCAGGCCAGCTTCGCCCGCCGCCGGGAAGTGCTGATCGGCGCCAGCGAGTTTCCCAATCTTCACGAGGCCCGTGCCACGGTCCTGAAGGTGAAGCCGGTCGAA
>JBKJUA010000160.1:0-13245 GCA_046590305.1 Bradyrhizobium sp. | reverse complement strand
CCTAACACTATTTCAGCGATGAATTCACCGAAGTGAAGCTGCCGTTCAGGGTGGTGCCGATGCCGTTGACGGCGGCGATGATCACGAACGCGATTCCGCTCGCGATCAGGCAGTATTCGATGGCGGTGGCGCCGGACTGGTCACTGATGAATTTTGAAAAGAGCCGTCGCATCCAGAACTCCTGTCGACGCGCTACGGGTTCGTCCCGTGCTAATATCAGGTGGAACCTAAATTGGATTGGTTGACGGCTCATTTAAGAACAGGCTGAACGATCGATTAAGGCCGAGCGCGATATTTGCCGGATCGGCCGGGTCCGCGGCAACGCCGCCTGCAATCCGGCGCTCGCACCGGTATTCATACAGGACCAAAAATTTACGTTTGATTGCGCGCCTGGCTCGCATGGTCGCCCCCGTGGAGTGAGCAAAATGCCGGCCCAGCAGCGCGACTCGAAAAAGAACTATATCGGCATCGTGAACGACAGCGTCGCGGAGCAGCGCGCCATCGAGTCGCTGGCGAAATCCGGCAATTCCATAAGGCAGTATTTCCTTGCGTTGATGGCGGCCGTGCAGAAACGGCGACGTGAGACGAGAAGCTGATCTTGCTTCTCGCCCAACCTCGCCTCACTTCATTGCATTACTGAAACGCGACGCCCGCGATCAGAAATTGCGCTGGGCGCGAACCTGCAGCAGGAACGTATCCTGGTCCTTGAACTCGTAGAGCGCGTTCGGCTTCGGCGCGGAGGCGGTGAAGACCGAGCTGCCCGACATCTTCTGATCGAGGTGGAACCACATGACTTCCGCAGAGAACGTCAGGTTCTTGACCGGAGTCCAGCGGGTGACCGCGCCGAGCTGAGAGACGTTGAAGTCCGGATTGCAGGTGTAGTTGCCGGCCTGGTTTCCAACGGCTGCCTGACCCGGGTGACTGGCGGCGAAGGCGGCGCAATAGGCTCCCTTGGCAGTCGTCGTCCCGAGCCCGTTGATGTTGTCGTTGGCGCCGCCATCATAGCGAATGGCGGAATAGCTTCCGAACAGGGCCGTCGACCAGTACGGATCCCAGTTGTGGTTGAACGCACCGCGAATGCCCCAGGCCGTCGTGAGCTGGAGACCGCCAGTGCCGGCGGCGCCGGGAAGATAGACAGCGTCGGTGGTCGCGCCAAAGCCGACGCTCTGGTAACCGAAGCCGCTGCCGCTGAACATCGCGAAGTTCGGCGAGGTGCCGGAGGTCGAGATCACCTGCTTGGTGCTGCCCTTGGCGTAGCTGACGTCGATCTTGATGTCGTCGCCCTTGCCGGTCGGAATGTTCTTGATCTGCAACGCCGCCATCACCGAACCGCCCCACTTGCTGTCGGGGTGGCCGCTGATTTCGGAAAGGCTGTTCGGAACCGCGCCGGCCGCCAGGGTGTTGTAGGACGCATTCACGAGATGCGCCCTGCCCGAGAGCTGGAACAGGCCCCAGGCCTGGTCGATGCGGATCCTGCCGACAATGTCGGGAGCAAAGGCGCCGCCATAGGCGCTGGTTCCCGTTCCGTTGGCGCCGATCGCGGCGGGGATGCCCAGGTTATTGACGGCTGTGCGGTTCCACACCGTCGGATCATCGAGACCCACGCTGCCGGAAATGCCGTTGCCGAATTCCGCGGTGTACTGGATGTTGTTGACGCCGGTATCGGTCGTATGACCGCCAAGCAGGTTCGAATCGATGTTACCGGGGGTGCCCTGCCAGGGCGTCGCATAGGCCGAGGCGGATTTGCCGAAGGTGAAGCCGGCGAACTGGATGAAGAGAAATTCGACCGCGACGTAGCCGCCGCCCGCCGTCGAAAGCAGGGCGCTGCTGAGGCCCGTAGTTTGGGAGCCAACCGAACCTGCCGGATTGGTGTTTCCGAAATTGTTGAACTGGAAGTCGCCCTGCCCGAAGGTGCGAACCACGCCGTATTCGGTGGCGGTGCGGGTATCGACCGTCAGCGCCATGCGCGAACGGGAAACGAAGTAATCGCGGAAACGATTCTGCTGGCCGAGATCGCCGCTCCAGGCCGGCGTTCCGTGCGCGCCGCCGTTGAAGGTGGTGTCGACACGCAGATAGCCGCCGAGCTTGATGCAGGTATCCGTGCCGGGGATGTAGAAGAAACCGGCGCCGTACAGCGTGCAGATCCTGACATACTCGACCGCCTTGGCCTTGACCGGAAGATCGGCTGCCTGGGCCGCGCCCATGGCGAGAAAGCTCGCCGCCGATCCGAGGATGAGTTTTCGGTAGATCGTCATTCTTGTTCTCCGGAGTGAACTACAGGTTTGCATTGCATGATTTCGATACATGCAAGCGAGTAGCGCAGAGATCATCAGGGAGAATGACAGCGCGGTGACGCGAACCAGTTTCGGCACGCCTGTGTTCTTTGTGCAACGCACTGGGGCGTCCGCAGCGGCATCAGATCGCGCGCCGTTCAACGTTCATGCGCCGGGAAAAATTCCGGGCGAATTCCGTTCGTGTCATCAAGGCAATATATTTGGCGCGATGGCGTGGTGCGTCCGCGATCAGACGTTACGCTGGGCGCGCAGCTGCAGCAGAACCGCGTTCTGGTCCTTGAACTCGTAAAGGGCAGTCGGCTTCGGCGCGGTGGCGGTGAACACCGAACTGCCCGACATTTTCTGGTCGAGGTGGAACCACTGCGCTTCGGCCGAGAAAGTCAGATTCTTGACCGGGGCCCAACGCGTGATCACGCCGAGCTGCGAGACATTGAAGTCGGGATTGCAGCTGTGATTACCGGCCTGGTTTCCGACGGCGGCCTGGCCCGGATGACTGGCGGCGAAGGCCGCGCAATAGGCGCCTTTGGCCGTGGTGGTTCCGAGCCCATTGATGTTGTCATTGGCTCCGCCGTCGTATCGCACACTGGAGTAGCTGCCGAACAGGCTCGACGACAAGTTCGGATTCCAGTTGTGGTTGAAGGCGCCGCGGACGCCCCAGGCCGTGGTCAGCCGGATGCCGCCGGTGCCGGCGGCGCCGGGAAAATAAACGCCGTCCGTGGTCGCTCCGAAGCCGGCGCTCTGATAGGCAAACCCGCTATTGCCGAACATCGAGAAGCTCGGCGAGCCGCCGCGGGTGGCGATCACGTTCTTGGTGTGGCCCTTGGCATAGGACACATCGAGCTTGATGTGGTCGCCCTTGCCGGTCGGGAGGTTCCTGATCTGCAACGCCGCCATCGCCGAACCGCCCCACTTGCTGTCGGGATGACCGCTGATCTCGGAAAGGTTGTTCGGCGCCGCGCCGGCCGCCAGCGTGTTGTAGGAACCACTGACCTCGTGCGCCGCGGCCGAGAACTGCAACACACCCCAGGCCTGGTCGACGCGGATGTTGCCGACGATGTCGGGCGCATGCATTCCGGCATGGGCGTTGGAGCCGGTGCCGTTGGCGCCGATCGCGGCGGGGATGCTCAGATTATAAACGGCCGTGCGGGTCCAAACCGTGGGATCGTCGAGACCGATGCTGGCGGACACGCCGTTGCCGAACTTCGCGGTGTACTGGATGTTGATGAGGCCGGTATCGGTATTGTTGCCGCCGAGCAGGTTCGCACTGATGTTGCCCGGGAAACCATTCCACGGCGTCGAATAGGCCGAAGAGTATTTGCCGAAAGTGAAGCCGGCGAACTGGATGAAGAGATCTTCGACCGCAACATAGCCGCCGCCCGCCGTGGAAAGCAGGGCGCTGCTGAGGCCCGCGGTCTGGGAGCCGACCGAACCTGCCGGGTTGGTGTTGCCGAAGTTCTGGAACTGGAAATTGCCCTGGCCGAAGGTGCGGACCACGCCGTATTCGGTGGCGGTGCGGGTATCGACGGTCAGCGCCATACGGGAACGGGAAAGAAAGTAATCGCGGAAGCGGTTCTGCTGGCCGAGATCGCCGTTCCAGGCCGGCGCACCATGGGCGCCGCCGTTGAAGGTGGTGTCGGCGCGCAAATAGCCTCCGAGCTTGGTGCAGGTATCGGTGCCCGGGATTTAGAAGAAGCCGGCGCCGTAGAGCGAGCAGATCCGGACATACTCGACCGCCTTGGCCTTGACCGGAAGGTCGGCCGCCTGCGCGCCGCCCACGAGCAGCAGCGCCGCCGCCGAACCGGGGATGAGGTTCTTGGCCGCCATGGCAGTCCCCTGCTTCGCATTTCATGCAGATGCATATGTCATACACGAACTAACGCAAAAATTTCCGGCGGCAATGACAAGGCCGTGATGCGACGGCATTTCGGCGGTTGCTGTGATGTCTGCGCCACGTCCGGCAAAATACGAGTTCCGTCTTCGCGAGGCGGGTCGAACTGCAAGAATATTCTTCGCGGGAGAGGTGCGTTCACCGCAATCATGATTTGGGTCAATCGCCCTCACCCAATCGGACCTATGTTTCCAGAGGCTCCCTCTGGCCCGGCCTCGTCACATGAATTCCGTCGATACGTCTCGCGCACCCCTGAAGATTCGAAGCGTCAATCTGGACACAGGGCGCGAAAACGTCGTGGTCATTTCCAGGCAGTCAACGGCCCTGCGGCCGGAGATCTTCCGCGGCTTCAGCCGGGTCGAACTGCGCCGAAATTCGAGGGTGTTGCTGGCCACCCTTCTCATCACGGACGACGACGCCCTGGTCGGCCCCGACGAGATCGGTCTTTCCGAACCGGCCTTCCGGCGCTTCGCCGAACCTGCCGGCAGCCTGGTGACGGTGACTCCCGCTGCGCCGCCTGAAAGCCTCGAAGCGGTACGCGCCAAGATCCGGGGGCGCACCATGAGCGCTTCCGAAATATCTGCAGTCGTCAATGATCTGACCCACTACCGGTACTCCGACATGGAGATTGCCGCGTTCCTGATCTCCTCCGCGAGCTTCATGACGAGCGATGAACTCCTGGCGCTCACCGCCGCGATGGCTCAGGCCGGAACGCAACTGAAGTGGGCCGATCCTATCGTTGTCGACAAGCATTGCATCGGCGGAATTCCCGGCAATCGAACTTCCATGATCGTGGTGCCGATCGTGGCGGCCCACGGGCTCACCATCCCCAAGACCTCCTCGCGCGCCATTACGTCCCCGGCGGGCACGGCGGACACGATGGAAGTATTGGCGCGCGTCAATGTCGGCGTCGACGAGATGAAGGCCATCGTCGAGGCTTGCAACGGCTGCCTGATCTGGGGCGGACACGTCAACCTGTCGCCGGCCGACGACATCCTGATTTCGGTCGAGCGACCGCTCAGCCTCGACACCCGCGAGCAGATGGTCGCATCGATCATGTCGAAGAAACTCGCGGCGGGATCGACCCACCTCCTGATCGATCTGCCGGTCGGCCCGACCGCCAAGCTCACCAACGGCATGGAGGCGATGCGGCTGCGCAAACTGTTCGAATTCGTCGGCGACCGCTTCGGCATCTCGGTGGAGGTGATCACGACCGACGGCAGCCAGCCGATCGGCAACGGCATCGGCCCGGTGCTCGAAGCCCGCGACGTCATGGCCGTGTTGACGAACGATCCCGCCGCGCCGCAGGACTTGCGCGAGAAATCGCTGCGGCTCGCCGCCCATTTGCTGGAATATGATCCAAACCTGCGGGGCGGCGCCGGCTATGCGCGCGCCCGCGCGTTGCTCGACAGCGGCGCCGCGTCAAGACAGATGCAGAAAATCATCGAAGCGCAGGGCCCCTCGGACTGTCGCGACGATCTGGGGAATCTGACGTTCGATGTGACGGCCGGCAGCGACGGCTTCGTTTCCGGCATCGATTGCCTTCGGCTCAATCGGCTGGCGCGGATCGCCGGCGCGCCGCTCGACAAGGGGGCCGGAATCCGGCTGTTCAAGAAAATCGGCGACCGCGTCGAGCGCGGCGAGCCACTTTATCGGGTGCATGCCTTCGATCGGTCGGAGCACGATCTGACGGCAGCCGGCGCGAAGAGCGATACCGGCTACGCGATCGACAAGCAGCCGTCGCTCCCCGGCACGTCGCCGTGACCGGGGTCGTCATCCAGAGCCTGCCGACCGGCGCCGACGATGCCAGGCGGCTGGCGGCGCTGCTTGGGCTTCCGCTCCGGGAAATTGCCTTGCATCGCTTTCCCGATGGGGAAATGCGCGTGACAATCGGTCCAACCGCATCGACCACGATTATCTATGCCTCGCTCGACCGGCCCAACGACAAGCTGCTTGCCATTCTGTTCGCGGCGGAGGCCCTGCGGCGCGCGGGCGCAACGCGGCTCGTTCTGCTCGCGCCCTATCTCTGTTACATGCGGCAGGACACCGCCTTTCACGAGGGCGAAGCGATCAGCCAGAAGGCCGTCGGCCGGCTGATCGCGGGAATGGTGGACCGCGTCATCACGGTCGATGCCCACCTTCATCGCACCACCGATATCAGAGCGGTGTTTCCCGGCATCGAGGCCGAAAACCTCTCCGCCATGCCGGCCATCGCCAATGCGCTGCGCAGCACCGGGATTGACCCCGCGACTGTCGCGATCGGCCCCGACGCGGAGTCACGACCCTGGGTGAGCGATCTCGCAGGGCAACTCGGGCTCGCGCATACGGTGGCGCAAAAAATTCGCCGCGGCGATCGCGCCGTCGAAATCGGATTTGCCGAGGCCGGAATGCTCGCCGGCCGGCCGGTGCTGCTGGTCGATGATATCGTCTCGTCGGGAGGCACCGTGATCGCCTGTGCAAAGGCGCTCGAGGTCGCCGGCGCGACCACCATCGACGCCGTCATTACCCACGCCTTGTTTGCGCCCGAAATGGCAAACGCCTTTGCCGATGCCGGCATACGCTCCGTCCGCTCGACCTCCAGCGTGCCGCACCCCAGCAACGCAATCCCGCTCGATGAAATCCTTGCGACCGCCTTGCGCCGCGAGTTGGATGACAAAATTTTCCCGGAGAAAACCCCATGAGCGTGACCGTTCAATTCTGCGGCGCGGCGCGCACCGTGACCGGCTCCTGCTACCTCGTTGAAACGCCGGCCGGCCGCTTTCTGATCGACTGCGGCCTGTTCCAGGGGCAAAAGACCCTGAAGGAGCTGAACTACCGGGTGTTCCCGTTCCGGCCCGCCGACATCGACACCGTGCTGCTGACGCATGCGCATATCGATCATAGCGGACTGCTGCCAAAACTGGTGCGCGAAGGTTTTCATGGCCGAATTCTGGCGACGCGCGGGACCATCGACCTGTGTTCCTGGATGTTGCCGGATTCCGGAGGCATTCAGGAATCGGAAGTCGCATTCCTCAACCGCCGCAACACAGCGCGCGGGCGGCCGGAGGTCACGCCGATCTATACCCAGGCCGACGCCAAGGCCGCGCTGCAGTCGTTCCAGCCGGTCGAGTACGAGAAATGGGTCGACGTGATCCCGGGCGTCCGCGCACGCTACTGGAATGCCGGGCATCTGCTCGGCTCGGCTTCGATCGAAATCGAGTTCGACGGCGCCGGCTCCGGCGGACAACCGCTGCGCCTGCTGGCCTCCGGCGATGTCGGCCCCGATGCGAAACTGCTGCAGCCTGATCCGAGGGCGCCAACGGGCTTCGACTATGTAATTTCGGAGGCGACCTATGGCGACAGGTTGCGCGCCGCGACGACGCCGGAACAGCGCCGTCAGCGGCTGGCGTCCGAAGTGCGCGACGCTGCATCGGCAAGAGGCGCCTTGCTCGTTCCCGCCTTTGCCGTCGAACGCACCCAGGAACTGATCGTCGATCTGATCGACCTGATGCAACGCGGCGAGATACCGGCCGCGCCGATATTTCTCGATTCGCCGCTGGCGATCCACGCGACCGAGGTTTTCCGGGACCACGCCGAAAGCCTCGATCCGGACATCGACGTCAATCGCCTGTTCAATTCACCGCATCTGCGCTTCACCGAAACCGTCGACGAAAGCAAGGCGATCGCCAAGCTGACCGGCTTTCACATCATCATCGCGGCGAGCGGCATGTGCGACGCCGGCCGTATCCGGCATCACCTGAAGCGCTGGCTGTGGAGCAACCGCGCTACCGTCCTGCTGGTCGGCTTTCAGGCCCATGGCACCCTCGGCCGGTTTCTCCAGGACGGTGCCAAGGCGGTCCGGATCCAGGGCGACGAGATCAAGGTCGCGGCCCGTATCCGCATGATCGACGAGTATTCGGGTCATGCCGACGGCACCGAGATGGCGCGATGGATCGCGGCACGCCGCCCGATTCATCGGGGCGTGTTCCTCGTTCATGGCGAAGAGGAAGCCATCGCAGGGCTGGCGGTGCGCCTCGCGGAGCGGATCGTTCCGGCAGCCAAGCTCTTTCAGCCGCTGCTCGACGATATCTACGAACTTTCGACGCCGGAGCCCGCGCTGCTGGATGTGGCGCATCGCCGACGGCTCGCGCCCGAAGCGGTCACGCATCTGGACTGGCACAACGACATGTCGACACTCGTGCTTGATATCAACGACCGGATTGAGGCTGCCGCCGACGACCGCGCCCGCGGCGTCATCATCCGGCGGCTGCGGCGCGCGCTGGAAGACGCCGGCTGAACCCGGTCCGGCGCGCCAGACGGCGCCAGGTGCCGCCGTGATGCATATCAGGGCGTCGCGGGACAGCCCGCGCCCGCGCTTTACCCAACGCGGGATTCCTGTTCCAACTACCCGTCACAGGCCGAGCCCTCAACATCGGCCATTTCAAGGGGAGAGACGGCATGAAGCTCGGCACCGCCATCGCAGAAATCATGAAGCGGGAGGGTATCGAGATCCTCTGCGGCTATCCGGTCAATCACCTGATCGAGCATGCCGCCGCTGCCGACATCCGCCCCGTGATGGTGCGGCAGGAACGCATCGGCATCCACATGGCGGACGCGATCTCCCGGGTCACCTCGGGGCACACCATCGGCGCGTTCTGCATGCAGCACGGCCCCGGGGCCGAAAACGCCATGGGCGGCGTGGCGCAATGCTACGGCGAATCGGTGCCCGTGCTGGTTCTGCCGATGGGATACGCGCGGCGGCTGGCCCATATCGATCCGAACTTCAATTCCAGCCAGGCGATGCGGGCGTTCTCAAAATCGTCCGAGCCGATCAACATCGCCGCCGAAGTCTGCAACATTTTTCGCCGCGCGTTTACAAAGCTGAAGAACGGCCGTGGCGGACCGGTGATCGTGGAAATTCCCGCCGATATGTGGAACGAGGACGTGCCGGAGCCGCTGAACTACACCCCGGTGCTGCGCACCCGCTACGGCGCCGATCCCGTGCACGTCAAGGAAGCCGCCGCCGTGCTGGTCGCGGCGAAACGGTCGGTGATTTACGCCGGCCAGGGCGTGCATTACGCCAGGGCATGGCCGCAGCTGAAACGGCTCGCCGAACGGCTCGGCATTCCCGTCACCACCAGCCTCGGCGGCAAATCGTCGTTTCCGGAAGACCACCCGCTCTCGCTGGGCTCGGGCGGCCTGGCCGTGCCGCGGGCGGTGCCGAAATTCCTCGCCGAGGCCGACGTCATCTTCGGCATCGGCTGCTCTTTCACGGAGACCTCGTTCGGGATCGCCATGCCCAAGGGCAAGACCATCATCCATTCGACACTCGACCCCAACCATCTCAACAAGGACGTCGAGGCCCAGATCGGACTGGTCGGCGACGCCGGCCTCGTGCTCGACGCGCTGCTGGAAGAGATCGAAAAAACCGTCAAATCAGATCGCGACGCCAGCGCCGTCGCCGCCGAGATTGCGGCGTCGCATAAGGAATGGCTGGCGAAATGGCTGCCGAAGCTGACCCACAACGACGCGCCGCTCAATCCCTACCGCGTGCTGTGGGATCTGCAGCATACCGTCGACATCAGGAACACCATCATCACCCATGATGCCGGCAGTCCGCGCGACCAGCTCTCGCCGTTCTGGAAGTCGGTCGAGCCCCTGTCCTATATCGGCTGGGGCAAGACTACCCAGCTCGGTTACGGGCTCGGCCTCGCCATGGGCGCCAAACTGGCAAAGCCCGACAAACTCTGCATCAACGTCTGGGGCGACGCCGCGATCGGCTTTACTGGCATGGATTTCGAAACCGCGGTGCGCGAACGAATCCCGATCATGTCGATCCTGCTGAACAATTTCAGCATGGCGATCGAATTGAAGGTGATGCCGATCTCGACCGAAAAGTATCGCTCGACCGACATCTCCGGCGACTACGCCGCGATGGCGCGCGCCTTCGGCGGCTATGGCGAGCGGATTACAAAACCGGAAGACATCATCCCCGCCATCCAGCGCGGCATCGCCAAGACCAGGGAAGGCATTCCGGTACTGCTGGAGTTCATCACCTCAAAGGAGACCGAGGTGTCGCGGCCGGGGACCTGAGCGCTGTCGCCATTTCGATAACGGCACCTATGGCCCAACCCGGACATCGGTGCCGATACCGTCGAGATACAGGGACAGTTCATTCACCCATTTGCGCGAAACATCATTGTCGGCGCTGTTGGCCGCCATTTCGAGGGCGGCGCCGATGTCGGTGATGGCCTGAAATCCATAGGACCCTCCGGAACCCCGCATCTGGTGCCCCAGGCTGGTGACGGTCTCGAAATCAACCCGATCCAGCGCGTCCTGCATCGTGATGACATTCTGCCGGCAATTCTGCAGAAACTCCGGGACCCGGGCTGCTAACCTGGCGTTCACACGCAGCAGGATCGGGTCCATCTGGCTGTCTTTATCTACCGCGGAAACGAGATACGGCAAGGCTACGGGCGCAGCCCTCGAGTGCTCCTTGATCGCCTGCAACAGCACCTCCTGCTTGATGGGCTTGGTCAGAAACGCCGTGCATCCCGCCGCCAGGCATTTCTCCCTGTCTCCCTTCAGCGCGGCGGCCGTCAGCGCAATGATAGGCGTCGGCGGCCGGTCGTTGGCTTGCTCCCATGCCCGAATGGTCCGCGTCGCGGTCAAGCCATCCATCACAGGCATCTGCCGGTCCATCAGCACGAGATCATAGTTTCCCGCGGTGAATTTCCTGCAGGCGATGTCGCCGTTTTCGGCGATTTCGACCCGGTATGGCGTGTCCTCCAGATAGGCCATGGTGATGGTGCGATTATCGGGGGAATCCTCCACCAGCAGAATATGCAGCGCGGGCAATGGCGGCTCCGGACCGAAGCCGATGGGCGCGACGGTCGGCCGATTGACCGCCGCAGCGATCTCGAAAGGAACGGCGAAGGCAAACACGCTGCCCTTCCCGACTTCGCTTTCGACCCAGATGCGCCCGCCCATCAATTCCACCAGGCGTTTCGAAATGGTGAGCCCCAGTCCCGAGCCTCCGAACCTGCGCGTTGTGGATGAGTCGGCCTGCGTGAAGCGTTCAAACACCTGGGACAGTTTCTCGTTGGGAATGCCGATGCCGGTGTCGGTGACGGTGAACCGCAATGCCGTCGGAATCGAAATCGAAGAGTCCGCATCGCGCGTTACCCGCAGCGATACGCCGCCGGATTGCGTGAACTTGATGGCGTTGCCAATCAGGTTGAGCAGCACCTGCCGCAGCCGTGTCGGATCGCCAACCAGGTTGGTCGGCGCATCCGGCGCGATCTCGAACACCAGAGAGAGGCCTTTTTCATCAGCCCGGGCCACCACCATCTCCGCCACCTTTTCCAGGTGATCGTTCAGCGAGAAGCTGGTCCGCTCCAGCTCCAGCTGCGAGGCCTCGACCTTGGAGAGATCGAGGATGTCGTTGATGAGATTGAGCAGGTTGTCGCCGGCGCGGCGGAAGATCTGCACATATTTGTCCTGCTCCGGCGACAGCGCGGTCTTCGCCAGCAGATCGGCGATGCCCATGATCGCGTTCATCGGCGTTCGGATCTCATGGCTCATGCTGGCCAGGAAGTCCGACTTGGTCCGGCTCGCGCTCTCGGCGGCGGCCTTGGCCTGCTGCAGCTCCGCCTCCACCCGCTTGCGTTCGGTGACGTCGCGCGCCGCGGCGAACACGCCCTGCAGGGTCCGGTTGCGGTCGTAGAAAGTGGTCGCATTGTACGACACCACCGTCTGCTTGCCGTCGCGGGCGCGCGCCGTCAGTTCGTAGTCGGTGACCGATTTTTCGCTCAGCACGCGCTTGATCGCTGCCTCGGCGCGCTCCGGATCGGTGAAGTACCCCTTGAACGGCGCACCGATCAACTCATCGCGCGTGCAGCCGGTCAGGGCCTCCATCTGCTTGTTGACGTCGGTGATGATGCCGGAGGGATCTGTGGTCATGATCGCGTCGATATTGGCCTCGATCAGCGAGCGGGTATAGAATTGCTGGTCGCGCAGGCGCTGATCGGACTTTTTCTGTTCCTCCTCGACCAGCTTGCGGGCGGTGTTGTCGGTGCCGATCAGGAGGTAGCCGATGATGGCATCCTGCGCGTCGCGCAACGCCGTGACCGACACCACCGCCGGAAACCGGCTGCCGTCCTTGCGGATATAGGTCAGTTCATAAATGTCCTCGATGCCGCGCGAGGCCTTGAACACCAGCGCCTCGAAGCCCGGCGTGATCGGCGTGGCAAACTCGACGCTGAGCGCCTTGGCGCGCGCGATCAGTTCCGGCGGATCGGAAATGTCAGCCGGCGTGATCTTGTTCATGACGTCGGCGGCGGCGTAGCCCAGCATCCGTTCGGCGCCGACGTTGAAGATCTGAATGACGCCCCTGGCGTCGGTGGCAATGCTGGAGAAGTTGGCGCTGTTGAAGATCGCGCTTTGCAGCGCGCCCGCCTTCAGCTCGGTGCCGATCAGGAGGTAGCCGATGATGGCGCCCGGGGCGTCGCGCAATGCGGTGACCGACACCACCGCCGGGAACCGGCTGCCATCCTTGCGGATGTAGGTCAGTTCATAAATGTCCTCGATGCCGCGCGAGGCCTTGAACACCAGTGCCTCGAAGCCCGGCGTGATCGGGGTCGCGAACTCGACGCTCAGCGCCTTGCCGCGCGCGATCAACCCTTGCGGATCGGAAATGTCGGCCGGCGTAACCTTGTTCATCACTTCGGCGGCGGTGTAGCCCAGCATCCGTTCGGCGCCGACGTTGAAGATCTGAATGACGCCCTTGGCGTCGGTGGCGATGCTGGAGAAGTTGGCGCTGTTGAAAATCGCGCTCTGCAAGGCCCCCGCCTTGAGCTCGGTGCCGATCAGCAGATAGCCGATGATGACGTCCTGTGCGTCGCGCAGGGCCGTGACGGAGACCACCGCCGGGAACCGGCTCCCATCCTTGCGGAAGTAGGTCAGCTCGTAGATGTCTTCGATCCCGCGCGAAGCCTTGAAGATCAGGGCTTCGAAGCCTGGCGTAATCGGGGTTCCCAACTCGACGCTGAGCGCCTTGGCGCGCGCGATCACCTCCTGCGGATC
>JBKJUA010000018.1:0-13379 GCA_046590305.1 Bradyrhizobium sp. | reverse complement strand
CCAGGGCTGGCCGGCCAGCGACTTCGAAAATTCGGCGGCATCGCCCGAGTAGACGCCGACGATGCTGGAGGGCATGCCGATGCGCTGCTCGATCGATTTGACGGCGTTGACGGCGTCACCGAGCGCCTCGCCCGGCGCCAGGTTGAAGCTGAGCGAGACCGCGGGAAACTGCGCGTGATGCGAGATCGCCAGCGGCGCGGTAGTGCGGGTCAGGGTCGCCACCGCCGACAGCGGCACCTGCGCGCCGGCCACCCCCGGCAGATAAAGTTTCGAGAGGATCGCGGGATCGCGCTGGTAGACCGGCATCGCTTCCAGCACCACCCGATACTGGTTGGCCTGTCCGTAAATGGTGGAAATCTGGCGCTGCGCGAAGGCGTCGTTCAGGGTGTCGTTGACGGCCTGGATGCTGACGCCGAGCTGGCCGGCGCGCTGCCGGTTGATGTCAAGCGAGGCGCGCAGGCCGCCGTCCTGGGCCTCCGACGAGACGTCGCGGAACAGGGGATCCCCGCGCAGTTCGGCCACCAGATTGTTGGCCCACAGGCTCACCAGCGCGGCGTCGGTGCCGGTCAGCGTGTACTGGTATTGCGAGCGGCTCGACTGGGTCGAGATCTGCACATCCTGCACCGGCTGAAAATAGATCGTCATGCCGGGGATAGACGCCGTCCGTTGCTTGAGGCGGACGATCACCGCGGAAACATCGTCGCGCCGCTCGCCGCGCGGCTTGAGCGTCATCACCAGGCGTCCGACATTCGTGGTCGGGTTGACCGCCCCCGCGCCGATCACCGAGACGACACCGGCGACGTCGGGATCGGCCTGGATCGCCGCCGCCGCCCTGCTCTGCCGTGCCTGCATTTCCGCGAACGACACATCGGGACCAGCCTGGGTTACCGCCGTGATCGATCCGGTGTCCTGCAGCGGCAGGAACCCCTTCGGCGCGATGACGTAGAGGATCAGGGTCGCGGCGATGGTGGCGAAAGTGACCAGCAGAGTGGCGCGCTGGCGCTGCAGCACCCAAAGCAACGTGCGGTGATAGAATTCGACCGTACGGTCGATGCCGCGGGAGACCGCGGCCAGGCCGGGAACCTCGAACTCCTCGCGAACGTGCTTCAACAGCCGCGAGCACATCATCGGCGTCAGTGTCAGCGAAACGACTGCCGACGTCACCACCGCGATCGTCAGCGTCAGTGCGAATTCGCGGAACATGCGCCCGATCAATCCCGACATGAACAGCATCGGGATGAACACCGCGATCAGCGATACCGTCAGCGAAATCACCGTGAAGCCGATTTCCCGGGCGCCCTTGAGCGACGCCTCCATCGCGGAATCGCCATCCTCCATGTGCCGGACGATGTTCTCGATCATCACGATGGCGTCGTCGACCACGAAACCGGTGCCGATCGTCAGCGCCATCAGCGACAGATTGTCGAGGCTGAAGCCACAGAAATACATGATGCCGAACGAGGTGATCAGCGACAGCGGCAGCGCCACGCCGGCAATCAAGGTGGCGCGCAGCGAGCGCAGGAACAACAGCACCACCAGCGTCACCAGCACCACGCTCAGAACGAGCGTGAACTGCACATCATGCACCGAGGCGCGGATGGTGACGGTGCGGTCGCTGACCACGGTCAGGTTGACGCCGGCCGGGATCGCGCGCTGCACCTTCGGAATTTCGGCGCGGATCTGGCGCACCACCTCGATCACATTGGCGCCGGGCTGGCGCTGGATGTCGATGATGACCGCTGGCGTGCCCTGGTACCAGCCGCCGGTGCGGTCGTTCTCCAGCCCGTCGACGATGATGGCGACATCGCCGATGGTGACCGGCGCGCCGTTGCGGTAGGCGATAATGATCGGCTTGTAGGCTTCGGCCGCCGCGATCTGGTCGTTGGCCGCGATGGTGTAGGCCTGCTGCGCGCCGTCGAGCGACCCCTTCGGTCCGGAGACGTTGGCGCCGGCGATCGCGGCGCGCAGATCCTCCATCGAAATGCCGTAGGCGGCGAGCCGCGCCAGATCGGCCTGCACGCGCACCGCGGGCTTCAACCCGCCCAGCACGGCGACGCGCCCTACTCCCGAAATCTGGCTCAGGCGTTGCGCCAGAATCGTGTCGGCGAGATCGCTCATGGCGCGAAGCGAGATCGTCTCCGACGTCAGCGCCAGCGTCATGACCGGGGCGTCAGCGGGATTCACCTTGGCGTAGACTGGCGGATACGGCAGGTTTTTCGGCAGGATTCCGGCTGCGGCGTTGATCGCGGCCTGCACGTCCTGCGTCGCGCCGTCGATGTCGCGGTTGAGATCGAACTGCAGCGAAATCTGGCTGACGCCGAACGAGCTGGTCGACTGCATCGAAGACAGCGACGGGATCTGGCCGAGCTGGCGCTCCAGCGGCGCCGTGATCAGCGAGGCGATCACGTCGGGGCTGGCGCCCGGCAATTGCGTCGACACCTGCACCGTCGGGAAATCAACCTGCGGCAGCGCCGACACCGGCAGCGCCCAGTAACCGAGCGCGCCGCCGATCAGCAGCGCCACCCCCAACAGCGAGGTCGCGATCGGCCGGCGAATGAAGGGTTCCGAGACGCTCATGGGTGCGCGCTCACGCTGGCGAAGTCACGTGCCAAGAATTTTGCAATCGGTCGTTGGTTCGGTCATGGCGGCGACTTCGCTCCGCTGCCTGACTTGGCGCTCCCCTCTGCTGGTCCGGTCTGCCCCTTCTGATCTCCCTCGCCCTTCTTGCCGCGGCGCTCGCCGGCTCCGTCCTTGCCTGCTGCGTCCGGGCCCCTGCTGCGCTTGCGCGGAGCGAGATCGGCTGATGGCGTCTGATCATCCCTGCCGATGAAGACCTTGGCGCCATCGGACAGATTGGCAAAACCCGTAGTCACCACGCGGTCCGACGCCGATAATCCGCTTGCTATCACCGCATCGGTTTCGTTCTGTTGCGTCACCACGACGGGCTTTGCCGTAGCGATGTTGTCAGCGCCGATGACATAGCTGAACGTGCCCACCGGACCGCGCTGCACCGCTGATGTCGGCACCACGATGGCCTGGGCCAGGGTCTCGACCTTCAGCCGGATATTGACGAACTGGCCCGGCCACAGCTGGAAGTTGGTGTTGGGAAATTCGGCCTTGAGCTTGAGCGTCCCGGTGGTCGGGTCGACCTGGTTGTCGATGCCTGTCAGTCTGCCCTGATCGACCACCGTGACGCCGTCATTGCCGAACACGTCGACGGCCAGCGCGCCTTTGGCGGAAGCGGCGTTGACGCGCACGATCTGCTGCTGCGGCAGGCTGAACTGCACGGCGACCGGCTGCAGCTGGGTGATGATGACGAGACCGGTTGCGTCGGAAGCGCGGATGATGTTGCCCTGGTCGACCTGCCGCAGCCCGGCGCGGCCCGACAAAGGCGCGATGATTTTGGTGTAACCGAGCGTTGCCTGCGCATTGTCGATCGCGGCCTGGTCGGCGTTAACCAGCGCCTCCTGCTGCGCCACCATGGCGCGCTGGGTGTCGGACTGCTGCTTCGAGCCGGCATTGGAGGCCGCAAGCTGCTGATAGCGCGCGAGGTCGAGGCGCATATTGGCAAGCTGCGCTTCGTCCTGCGCCTTCTTGGCGACGGCCTGATCGTATTGCGCCTTGTAGATAACAGGATCGATCTCGCCGAGCACGTCGCCCTTCCTGACGTCCTGCCCCTCGGTGAAATTGACCGAGATCAGCTTGCCGTCGACCTGGGCGCGCACTACCACATTGTTGAGCGCGCGGACCGAGCCGACGCCGTCGAGATAAACCGGCACATCCTGGACGCGCGGGGTCGCCGCCAGCACCGGCACCGGCAGATCGCGCGGCATCCCGGCGCCGCGGCCGGCGGCCTGCTTCTGCTGCATTGCTGTCCAGCCGACGTAGCCGAGGCCGCCGAGGATCAGGAGCGTCAGCGTGATCGAAACCATGCGGCGGCCGAGGCTGCGCGCGAAGCTCTTGCGGGCGGTTTTCGCGGTGTCCAAATCCGGCTTAAAGAGCATCGACCGGTCTTTCCATCCTTGGCTCCCAGCCGCCCCCCAGCGCCTGATACAGGCTGACGATCGCCAGCAGCCGGGCCAGCTGGGCCTGCGACAGCGAATCTTCCGCCTGGAATAACGTCAATTGCGTATTTAGCACAGTTACGATGTCCGCCGTGCCGGCGCGCAGCTGCTGCTCGGCCAGCTGAAAGGCTCGCCGCGAGGCTGCGACCACCTCGCGCTGCAGCCGCAGCCGGTTGGTGGATTCACGGATCGCCACCAGCGCGTTGTCGACATCGGCAAACGACTGCACCACCGTCTTGCGGTAGGTCTGCAGCAGTTCGTCCTGTCTCGCCTTGGTGGACTCGAAATTGCCCAGGATTCTTCCACCGTCGAAGATCGGCTGCGTCAGGCTGCCGACGACGTTGAAGAACGCCGCCTGCGGCTGGAACAGCGACACCAGCGACGAACTCTGGTAGCCGCCCGCCCCGGTCAGCTGGATCGAGGGAAAGAACTGCGCGCGGGCGCTGCCGACGTTGGCGGTCGCGGCGGCGAGTTGCGCTTCCTGGCGCCGGATATCCGGACGCTGCGTCAGCAATTCGGATGGCAGCCCCGGCGTGACGCGTGGCGATGCGATCCGGTTGAGTGTACCGCCGATGACGCGCACGCTTTCCGGCGGCCGCGCCACCAGCGTCGCCAACGCATTGACGTTCTGCGCCAGCGTCTGGCGCAGCGTCGGCACCGCGGCGCGCTGATTGGCGAGCACGGCCTCCTGCTGCGCCACGTCGAGATCGGTTCCGGTGCCGGCGCTCAGCCGCTGCTTGATGGCGTCGAGGATGCGCTGCGCGCTGGCGATATTGCGCTCGGCGGTGCGAATCCGGTCCTGGGACGCCAATACCTGGAAATAGGCATTGGCGACGCTGACCAGCGCCGTCAGAGCCACCACGTCGCGATCGAAACGGGAGGCGATGGCGGTTTCCTCCGCCGCCTGGGCGGCGTCGCGGTTCTTGCCCCAGAAATCGAGCTCGTAGCTGGCGCTGAGCGAGGACTGGTAGTTGACGACTTCGCGGCCGCCATTGGTCAGGCCGCTGGAGCTCGAACCGGAACTGCGGGAATAAGTCTGCTGACCTGTGCCGCTGAGGCTTGGCAGCAGCGCCGCGCCGGCCACGCGGGCCTGGGCGTCGGCCTGGATGAAGCGCGCGGTGGCCGCCGCGACGTCCAGATTGACGGTCTGGGCCTCCTCCATCAGCGTGGTCAATTCCGGCGAACGGAAGCCGCGCCACCAATCCAGCGTCGGCGGAGCGTCGGGGCGGGTCAATCGCGCGGCCTTGTAGCCTTCCGGAATGTCCAGCGCCGGGTCGGGCAGATCCCTGGTCAGGATACAGCCGGCGGAACTGACGACCATGCACAGCGTGGCAAGCCATCGTGCGACACGGGTTCCGCCGGGAAAGCCCGCAAGACCGCCGGCTACTGCCACGTCAGCGCGCTGTTTCACGTCTGGTCCCCGACGGGCGCAATACCCGGCAGCCGGCGACGCGACAGACACCCGACCGATACGCTGATGACGCTTGTGGAGACGGCCTGCGACACAATCACCGTTGTGATACTACCTCTGGGAAACCCGATTGGCATCCTAGCCGGGCGGTGCCGTGGCGGACAGTCCTGATCCGCTCGCCATCCCGGCGTTGTTGCAGCTGAAAAGCCGCCGCGCCGGGACCAAAAGTGCCAACTTATCCCTATTCCATAAGGGTTTTATGCGGTCGACCGGATTCGGCTTGCCGCGGCCATCTTACGAAGATTTCATGTGTCTTGCCGGCCTCAGTCGATTCGCGAAAGCTTGGCGACCGACACGTTCACGCGCTGAAACTTCGGCCGCCCTTCCCCGTATCTAACAAGGCAATAAACGGGGGCATGAATGCGAGTTGCGGTGATCGGAACGGGAATTGCGGGCAATGCCGCGGCCTGGACCCTCTCGAAGCGCTATCCGGTCACGGTGTACGATCGCGAAACAAGGCCGGGCGGACACAGCCACACCGTCACCATCGACTATGACGGGACGCCGCTGGCAGTCGATATCGGCTTCATCGTCTACAACGAACTAAACTACCCTGATCTGACCGAGCTGTTCGCCCATCTCGGCGTCGAGACCGTGGAAAGCTGCATGAGCTTTGCGGTCACGGCAGATGCCGGCTGCTTCGAATGGAAAGGCGGCGGCGATAGCTGGGCTGAGACCGCCAGAGGGTTGTTTGCGCAACCGCGAAACCTGTTGTCGCCGTCCTATCTGTGGATGCTGCGCGACATCCTGACCTTCAACGACAGGAGCACCGCGGATTACAAGGCCGGCAAACTGGCCGGCGTGACGCTGGGTGAGTATTTTCGCCGGAACCAGTTCGCGCCGCGGCTGTTGACCGACTACCTCGCGCCGATGGGAGCGGCGATCTGGTCCGCCCCGGCGAGCGAGATACTGGACTTCCCTGCCGAGAATTTCGTGGCGTTCTTCAGCAACCACCGCCTGCTGCAATACGATCGCCCGGTCTGGCGCACAGTCAAGGGCGGCAGCCGGAGCTATGTGGAGAAGCTGACTTCGGCATTCCGCGACCGGTTGCGGCTCGGATGCGCCGTGACATCGATTGAGCGGACGCCGCATGGCGTCATCGTCAACGACAGTCACGGCCGGAGCGATAGCTACGATCACCTCGTCATTGCCGCCCACAGCGACCAGGCGCTGGCTTTGCTGTCCGACGCCGACGATTCCGAACGCGCCATTCTCGGCGCGATCGGCTATTCGCCGAACACAGTTTACCTGCACCGCGACCCCCGGCTGATGCCGAAGCGCAAGCGGGCCTGGGCGTCGTGGAATTTCCTGCGCTGGCAGCGCGAGGGCACCGCCGATAACGACGTCGCCGTGACCTACTGGATGAACCGGCTGCAAGGCATCGACGACGGCAAGCCGCTGTTCGTCAGCCTCAACCCGCCCTTCGCGCCGGCGCCAGAGCTGACCTTCGGCAAATATATGTGCGAACATCCGCAATATAATGCCGCCGCCTTTGCCGCGCAGAAACGCCTCGGCGAAATTCAGGGCCGGCGTCATACCTGGTTTTGCGGCGCCTGGACCGGCTACGGTTTCCACGAGGACGGATTGCGCTCCGGCCTCGCGGTCGCGGAAGCGCTGGGCGCGGTGGCGCCGTGGCGCGAATCGCCCCTCGAACTGGCAGAGGCAGCGGAATGACGATGCCTGGACAAACCGACACGGCAGCGGCACCGCACGAGCCGGACGAAGCCGCCGCCGCGCTCTACTTTGGTGAGGTGATGCATGCGCGGCTGAAACCGGTCGGCCACCGTTTCAGCTATCGCGTCATGAGCCTGCTGATCGATCTCGACCGGCTCGACGCCGCGGACCGGCAATCGCCCTTGTTCGGCGTCAATCGAGCCGCACTCTACGGCTTCCATGAAGCGGATCACGGCCCGCGCGACGGGTCATCGCTGCGCGGCTACGCGCAGACCTGCGCGGCGGAGCACGGCGTCGATTTGACCGGCGGGCGCGTGCTGCTGCTGTGCTATCCACGGCTGCTCGGCTTCACCTTCAATCCGCTGTCGGTCTATTTCTGCCATTCGGCTGGCGGCGAACTGGCCTTGATCATCTACGAGGTCCGCAACACGTTTGGCGACATCCACGCTTATGTGCTGCCGGTAAAGCCGGGCGAGCGCAGCGAGGCCGGCGTCCGGCAGCAACAGGACAAGCTGCTCTACGTCTCGCCCTTTGTCGAGATGGCGATGCGCTACCATTTTCGGGTCTCGCCGCCGGGCGACAATGTCAAACTGCGGATCCTGGAGACCGACCGCGAAGGCCCGCTGCTGTCAGCGACCTTCAACGGCCGCCGCCGGGCCCTGACCACGGCGACGCTGCTGCGCGCGTTCTTCGCGCTGCCGCTCGTCACCCTGAAGATCGTCGCGGCGATTCATTGGGAAGCCTTGCGGCTCTGGATCAAGGGTGCGCGCCTGGTGCCGCGACCGAATGATGCAGCAGGCAACGGGAGCCTCAATGCCGCCTTGGCTACGCCTGATCGAAACGACTATACTCGTTCGACGTTGCCGGTTGTCGGGCGCAAGTCCGAACGGCGGGAAGGCGCTCTGGTTCAGTGAGGCTGGCATTTGACTGGACACAGGGCCGCATCGGTCGATGGGGCTTTCTATGTCGGCGTTGATAAGTGTAACCCCCGATACCGTGGACGCGGTATTTCCCGACCTGCCCAAGGTGGTTCGGCTGGCGCTGGGCTTCGGCTCGAAACTGCGGCGTGGCACACTGGACGTGACACTTCCCGACGGCCGCGCGGTGAGGCTGGGCGGGTTGGAGCCCGGACCGGCGGCGGCGATGAAGCTGTACAGCTATGGCTTTGCATCGCGGCTGCTGAAGGGCGGCGACATCGGCATTGCCGAGGCGTATCTGCAGGGTGAGTGGGACACGCCTGACCTGACGCAGTTTCTGTACCTGTGGTGCGTCAACCACGATCTCATGCAGCAGATGCTCGATGACAATCCGCTGATGCGCTATCTGCAGATGGCACGCCACTGGTTCAATCGGAATACCAAACGACAGGCGCGCAAGAACATCTATGCGCATTACGACATCGGCAATGCGTTCTATTCGGCGTGGCTCGATCCCGGCATGACCTACTCCTCGGCGCTATTCGAGGATCACACGACCGATCTGGCGGCGGCGCAAGACAACAAATACCGCAGGCTCGCCGAGGCGATCGACCTGCAGCCCGGCCAGCGATTGCTGGAGATCGGCTGCGGCTGGGGCGGCTTTGCCGAATATGCCGCCAAGACCTATGGCGCGAAGGTGGTCGGGCTCACCATCAGCCGCGAGCAGCGCGATTTCGCGCTGGCGCGGATTCAGAAATCCGGCCTCAATGAACAGGTCGAGATCCGGCTGCAGGACTATCGCGACGAGCGCGAACAGTATGACCGGATCGCGTCGATCGAGATGATCGAGGCGGTCGGCGAGCAGTTCTGGCCGAAATATTTCTCACAATTGCGCGACCGCCTGCTGCCGGGCGGCCTCGCCGGCATCCAGGCCATCACCATCCAGGACAGCCTGTTCCAGACCTATCGCCGCGAAGTCGACTTCATCCAGCGCTACGTTTTTCCCGGCGGGATGCTGCCCTCGCCGCAGGTGCTGAAATCGCTCGGCGAGCGGTTCGGCGTTCCCGTTATTCGCGAACGCATTTTCGGACAAGATTATGCCAGGACGCTGGTGATCTGGCGAAGCAATTTCCGCGCGGCGTGGCCGAACCTGATGCCGTCGGGCTTCGACGATCGCTTCCGGCGGCTGTGGGAATATTACCTCGCTTATTGCGAGGCCGGATTCCTGTCCGGAAATATCGACGTCCGTCAGGTGGTGTTCGCCAAATCGAGATAGCAGCCCCGCGATTGCAGCGGCGCGGCGTCGGCTTGTGCCATCAGCGGCGGTCCTTTAGGGTCGCCGCCGGTGAGGAAACAACTGGCAATTTTCATAACATGACCATCAATCACGACGTCGTTCAGGCGATCGGCAACACGCCGCTCATCAAGCTGAAGCACGCCTCGGAGGCGACCAGCTGTACCATCCTCGGCAAGGCCGAGTTCATGAATCCCGGCCAGTCGGTCAAGGACCGCGCCGGCAAATGGATGATCCTCGAGGCTGAAAAGCGCGGCGAGCTCAGGCCCGGCGGCCTCGTGGTGGAAGCGACCGCGGGCAACACCGGCATCGGCCTGGCCGTGGTCGCGAGCGCACGCGGCTATCGAACCCTGATCCTGATTCCGGAAACCCAGAGCCAGGAAAAGAAGGACATGCTGCGGCTGTGTGGCGCCGAACTGATCGAAGTGCCGGCGCTGCCCTACAGCAATCCGAACAATTATCAGCATGTCGGAAAGCGTCTGGCCGCACAGCTTCGCAAGACCGAGCCGAATGGCGTGTTGTTCGCCGATCAATGGAACAACCTCGATAACGCCAAGGCGCATTATGAATCAACCGGTCCGGAAATCTGGCGCGACACCGGCGGCAAGATCGACGGCTTTATCTGTTCGGTCGGTACCGGCGGCACGCTTGCGGGCACCAGCCGGTATTTGAAGGAAATGAACGAGAACATCACGATCGCCTGCGCCGACCCGCGCGGCGCGGCAATGTATGAATTGTTCACGAACGGCGTCGCCAAATCGACGCCGGGCGGATCGATCTCCGAAGGCATTGGCCTTGGGCGCATCACGCCCGTGATTGAAACCGCCAAAGTGGACACCGCTTTCCTCGTTCCCGACGAGGAATGGGTTCCGGTGATCTACGATCTGCTCGAGCACGAGGGGCTGTGCCTCGGCGGCTCCGCCGGCGTCAACGTCGCCGGCGCGATCCGCCTAGCCAGGCAACTCGGGCCCGGCAAGACCATCGTCACCATCCTCTGCGACTCCGGTGGCCGCTATCAGTCAAAACTGTTCAATCCTGAATTCATGCGCGGAAAGAACCTGCCGGTGCCGGCGTGGCTGGAAAAGCGCAGCCAGATCGAGGTTCCGTTCGAGAAGGTGTGAAGGCGCGAATGGCGAGTAGCGAATGGACCCACTACTCGCCACTCGCTATTCGCCACTCCCTATTCGCCGTCGCCGTGATCACCGCAAAATCTGGCTCAAAAACAACTGCGTCCGCGCGTGCTGCGGATTGGCGAAGAAGTTCGCCGGCGTGTTGGACTCGATGATCTGCCCCGCGTCCATGAAGACGACCCGGTTGGCGACTTCCTTGGCAAATCCCATTTCGTGGGTCACCACCAGCATGGTCATGCCCTCCTCGGCGAGATCGACCATGGTGTCGAGCACTTCCTTGACCATTTCGGGATCCAGCGCCGAGGTCGGTTCGTCGAACAGCATGACCTTCGGGTTCATGGTCAAGGCGCGCGCGATCGCGACGCGCTGCTGCTGGCCACCCGACATCTGGCCGGGAAATTTATTGGCCTGATGCGGGATCTTCACCCGCTCCAGATATTTCATCGCAGTGGCTTCGGCGTCCTTCTTCGGGATGTTGCGCACCCAGATCGGCGCCAGCGTGCAGTTCTCCAGCACGGTCAGATGCGGAAACAGATTGAAGCTCTGGAACACCATGCCGACTTCGCGACGGACTTCATCGACCCGCCGCAGGTTCGGACCGAGTTCGATGCCGTCGACGACGATCTGGCCTTCCTGAAATTCCTCCAGCGCGTTGATGCAGCGGATCAGCGTCGACTTGCCCGAGCCGGACGGACCGCAGATCACGATGCGCTCGCCCTTGGCGACATCGAGGTGGATGTCGCGCAGCACGTGAAAATCCCCGTACCATTTGTTGAGGGCGTCGATGGTGACGATCGGGTTAGCGGTCATGGTCATTCCACTCAGTTACGCTGGTGTGCGTTCAGCCGGCGCTCGACGAACAGTGAATAACGCGACATGCCAAAGCAGAAGGTAAAGTAGACCAGGCCCGTGAAGGCGAAGCCGGTGAACAGGGTGGTCGGCGTCGACCAGTTCGGATCGGCGAACGCCGCCCTGAGTATTCCGAGCAGGTCGAACAACGCGACGATCGACACCAGCGAGGTGTCCTTGAACAATGCGATGAAGCTGTTGACGAGGCCGGGAATGACGTGACGCAGCGCCTGCGGCATCACGATCAGCCCCGTGGTCTTGGCCCAGGACAGGCCGAGCGCGCTGGCCGCCTCGCCCTGCCCGCGCGGGATCGCCTGAAGGCCGCCTCTGATCACCTCGGCCTGATAGGCCCCGGCGAACAGCGCGATGCCGATCAATGCGCGCATCAGTCCGTCGATGGTGAATCCGGCCGGAACGAACAGCGGCAGCATGTAGGTCGCGAAGAACAGCACCGTGATCAGCGGCACGCCGCGCCAGAACTCGATGAAGGCGATCGAGAAGATCCGGATCAGCGGAATGGTAGAGCGCCGTCCCAACGCCAGTGCGACGCCGACCGGCATCGAGGCGACGATACCGACGACCGACACCACCAGCGTCACCAGCAGTCCGCCCCACAGCCGGGTGTCGACGACGGGCAATCCGCCGCGGTCGAGGCCCATTACCGATATCATGATGCCGATACCGGCGAAGATGGCGAGACTGACGATCAGCGCGCGCCAGCCGGTGCGCAATCCGCCGCTCAGGTAGAACAGCAGCAGCGAGACGATGGCCGCGGTAGCGGCGAAGTCGACCCACATCGGGCTGCCGGACGCCTTGATCTGATCGCGCAGCCAGGTCAGCGGCCACAGCACATAGGACACGACGGTACTGAGCAGGACGAGGAGCTTACCGAGCAACCAGAGCAGCGGTCCGATCACCGGGATGGTCTGGCTGAAGGTCGCGAGGTTACCGCCGCCATCGCCGATGCTGTCGTTGAACCCGGACAACAGCCCCGCCGTCCAGCTGACGCCGAAACCTTTCAATCCGCCACCATACAGCAGGAAGAATGCGACGACGGGAAGCGCAATGAAGAACAGGCCGGCGTTGAGACTTTTGGCCGGCAGTCGCGGAATCAGCAGCGGCAACAGCAGCACCGCAGCGAGCACGAAGGTCAGGTCGACCCGCCACCGCTCGGCCTCCGGATAGAAGCCGTAAATGAACTGGCTGAACTTCGCCTGGATGAACGGCCAGCAAGCGCCGACCGGCCGACCGACCGTCTCCGCAAGGCACGCGGTGCGGTCCTTTCCGCTCCAGACCGCATCGAACAGCAGGAATTTCACCGAGGGAACGACGGTGAACCACAACAGCAGGATGCCGCCCACGGTGAGCAGGATGTTGGTCGGCGAATTGAACAGCCGGGTGCGCAGGAAGCCGACAAAGCCGGTGGTCTTGATCGGCGCCGCGCGCTCGGCAACGAGTTCCTGGCGGACAAAGGCCCGGGTCGCGAGTTCGCTCTCCATCTCGCTCATGGCCCAACGCTCCCCATAAGGTTCCTCATGTCAAGGTTCCTCATGGCCCAAGGCTCCTTCCAAGCCGCCATCCGTAGAAGCTCATGATCGCGCTCGTGATCAGCGAAATCATGAGATAGACGCCCATGGTGAGCGCGATGATCTCGATCGCCTGCCCGGTCTGGCTCAGCGCCGTGCCGGCGAATACCGAGACCAGGTCGGGATATCCGATCGCCACCGCCAGCGACGAGTTCTTGGTGAGGTTGAGATACTGGTTGGTCAGCGGCGGCAGAATGACGCGCATGGCTTGCGGCACCACGATCAGCCGCAATGTCGAACCGCGCTGCAGCCCGAGCGATGAGCCCGCTTCCATCTGTCCCTTGTGCACCGACTGGATGCCGGCGCGCACGATCTCGGCGATGAAGGCCGCCGTATAGGTCGCCAGCGCCACGGCCAGCGCCACGAATTCCGGAATGACGCGCGAGCCGCCGGC
>JBKJUA010000405.1:0-11341 GCA_046590305.1 Bradyrhizobium sp. | reverse complement strand
GCCGACAGGCGGATGTCGACCGGCAGCACCCACAGCTTCTTCAGCATTTCGAGGATCCGCGTCTCCGCCGAAATCGGCAGCGCGAACAGCACGAGGTCGATGCGGGTGCGGCGGGCGAATTCGACGATGTCGTCGACCTTGCCGAGCTTCGGGCTGCCGGCGCAGGTGTCGAGTGCGCGGCTGTCGTTGCGGTCGTCGAACACGCCGAGAATGTCGAGGTCGGAATCATCCTGCGCCTTCAGCGCCTCGATCAGCTTCTCGCCGTTCTGGTCGGAGCCGACGATGATGGTGCGGCGGTCGAGCCGGCCGTCACGGGCCCAGCCGCGAACCATCGAGCGCAGGATCAGCCGTTCGGCGATCAGCGCGGCGAGGCCGGTGATGAAGAACGCCGACAGCCAGAGCCGCGATATCTCGCTGCCGAGCTTGGCGAAGAATGAGGCGCCGATGAACAGCAGGAACACGAAAGCCCAGGCCGAGATCATCCGCGTCATCTGCCGCAGCGTGCCGCGGAACACCTGGACTTCGTAGATATCGGCGGCCTGGAAGCAGATCACCGCAGCCGCGGTCATGGCGAGGATCGCTCCGAAATACTCCCAGTAGAAGCCGCTCAGCGGCACCACATAGAACAGATAGATCGCGATGCCGACCAGGCTGAGCAGCACGAAATCGGCGACGCGCACCGCGCCCGCGATCACGATCGGCGAATAGGCGCGCTGGACTTTCTGGTTGGTGACGGCGAGGGCAGCCTGCGACAGCCGGCGGCGCCGTTCGACCGGCGGACGGTCCGCAGTGGCGGTCACCGCGGCGGCTGCCGCGGCGTCGAGCATCGAGCGTGCGTTCAGCGGTTCCACTTTAGCCAGGTCCGATCTTGAAGTCCGTTCCCAAAGTCCGTCCCTGCACAAGCATTTAGTCATGCTCGCGCCGAGCGGAATTCCCTGCCTCCCGGATTAGAGGACAAATCGGAAGAAACGGTTAGCGGAGTAAGGAATGGTTAACGATCGGCAAACGCGTCGCGGTAGCCGGCGAGTACGCCCTCGACCATCGCCTTCTGCGAAAAATGCAGGAAGATTCGCTCGCGCAGCGACCTTGCGCGGGTAGCCGCGGCCTCGGGATCCTCCAGCGCGATCTCGATGGCGTCGGCCATCGCGCCGACGATGTTGGGGGCGAACAGCGCGTCGGTATGCTCGGCGAAAATTTCCGGGATGCCCCCGACATTGGCGGCCATCATCGGCATTCCCGCCGCCGCCGCCTCGATCACGACATAGGGCATCGAATCGCCGCGCGAGGGAACCATCAGCAGCCGGCCCTTGGAAAAGCCGTAGCGCGCCTTGACGTGGCCGATGAAGCGGACGGCCTCGCCCAGGCCGAGCCGCGCAATCTGCGCCTTGAGATGGTCGAGTTCCTCGCCGTCGCCGGCCAGCGTCAGCGTCACCGGTTTACCGTCGGCGCGCAGCCGGGCGACCGCGTCGATCAGGAGGTCGGCGCCCTTGATGTGCCGGAATTCGCCGACATAGACCACGTCGGTGGCGTCGGCGGCGGGGACGATCGGATCGAACTCGTTGGCGGTGACGCCGTTGAAGACGCAGCGCACGAGGCCGGAGGGGATGCCGATGGTGCGCTGATAGGTGTCGCGCGCAAACGCGCTCTCGAACAGGAACAGATCGGTCGAATTCATCAACGCGCGTTCGAGCCGGCTGTACATCGCGCCCTTCACCGTGTTGAGCGGATAATGCAGCGAGCCGCCATGCGGCGTATAGACCCGGATGGTTTCCCTGGAACGGGCTTTCAGCCGGATGAAGGCGCCGGCCTTGGCGCCGTGGCCATGCAGCACGTCCGGCTTCAGCCGCTTGATCAGGCGCATGAAATGCGCCCACACCAGCACGTCGGTGGGAAACGGCTCGCGGCGGATGGCGAGGCGGTGCACGCCGAGCTTCAGGCGCGGCGCGATTTCCTTCAATGCGGCTTCCGCGCGCTCGCCGCCGGTGAGGCTGTCGGCGATGATGCCGACGTGATGGCCGCGATCGGCCTGGCCGTTGGCGAGATCCATGATGTGGCGGAAAATGCCGCCGACCGGCGCCCGCACCGCGTGCAGGATACGAAGCGGCTGACCTTCAATCAGGGGCATGATCAGAACCAGCGTTCGCCGACGAGCACGGTATCGCCGGGACTGAGCGCGGTGCCGAGCGGCACGATCGTCCGCATCGAGCCGGCCGGGTCGTTGTGGGTAAGGGTAACGCGGTCGCGCCGGGCGCGCGGCGAGAAGCCGCCGGCAATGGCAACCGCGCTCTCCACCGACATGTTGGGCACGTATGGATACTGGCCGGGGGCGGCGACCTCGCCGAGGATGAAGAACGGCCTGTAGGCCTCGATCTCCACCGCCACCGAGGGTTCGCGGATGAAACCGTTGCGCAGCTTGGCGGTGATGTCGGCGGCGAGGCCCGCGGGCGTTCGTCCGCGCGCCGGCACCGAACCGATCAGCGGCATGGTGATGGAGCCGCCGGCATCGATCGCATAGGTGTTGGTGAGACCTTCCTGGCCGTAGACCACGACGCGCAGCCGGTCGCCGGCGTCGAGCCGGTAGGCGGTGTCATATCTAACTGATATCGGCGCGGCGGCGTAGGCCACCGCTACGGGGGCAGGGGCCGTCGCGTGGCTTCGCCCATAGGTCATCGAATCGAGGTCGGCCTGCGGCTGCACCACGGCGACCGGCGCAGACCTGCGCATGCAGCCCGCCAGTGCGAGCGCAGTCAGCAAACAGAGAATGACGGTACGCACGCCTCGCATCGGACAGCCCACGGGAATTTCCTGATTCCGATTAAGGGCTTTCATGGTTAACAAAGCATGACCGCGGCAACCATAACCGCATGTTCGCAGGAGCCTATCGGCCGAATTAACCCAGCGGCAACCTTAATGGAGTGTAATCGGCCGCAGTTGAGTGGATGAGTTGCGTCCGCGGGAGTGTGCGATGCGTTTAGCGTTCTGGCGTGCAGGCAATGACAATGCGGGCAGGGCCAAAGCCGTGCTCGAAAAGCCCGTGCTTGAAAAGGCCGTGCCCGAGAAGGCTGCGGTCCGGAAGGCCGCCGCGAAGCCCGCGCCCGACTTCTACAAACCTGCCGCCGCCGCTCCGACCGGGGATCTCGACCTGCGCGCGCTAGGCCATGCGCTGGCCCGCAAGAAGGGCTGGATCATCGTTCCGACGTTGCTGGCCGCCGTGCTTTCGTTGACGGTCGTCAATCTGGTGACCCCGCGCTACAAATCCGAAGCCCGTATCCTGGTCGACGGTCGCGAGAACATCTTCCTGCGGCCGAACGGCGAGCGCAACGAGGAGCGCAGCTCGGTCGTCGATGCCGAGGCCGTCACCAGCCAGGTCCAGTTGCTGCTGTCGCGCGACCTCGCACGCGAGATCATCAAGAAGAACAAGCTGGCCGAGCGCCCGGAATTCGATCCGGTGCTGGAGGGGCTGTCGCCGTTCAAGTCGCTGCTGGCGCTGTTCGGCATCGGCCGCGATCCGTTCTCGCTGACCCCCGAAGAGCGCGTGCTCGACACCTATTACGAGCGCTTCACCGCCTATGCGGTCGACAAGTCGCGCGTCATCGTCATCGAATTCCAGTCGTGGGATTCCGAACTGGCGGCGCGGGTCGCCAATTCGATTGCCGAAGGCTATCTGGTGCTGCAACAGAATGCGCGGCAGGAACAGGCCAGGTCCGCCGGCCTGTGGCTGTCGGGCGAGATCGACAGTCTGCGCAAGAAGGTCGCGGAAGCCGAATCCCGGGTCGAGGATTTCCGCTCGAAATCCAGCCTGTTCGTCGGCACCAACAATACCACGCTGTCCAACCAGCAGATGGGCGAGCTCAACACGCAACTGAACAACGCCCGTGCGCTGAAGTCGGACGCCGAGTCGAAGGCGCGGCTGATTCGTGAAATGCTCCAGAGCGGCAAGCCGATCGAGGCTTCCGAAGTGCTCAATTCCGAACTGACAAGGCGGCTGTCCGAACAGCGGGTCACGCTGCGCGCGCAGCTCGCCGAGCAATCCTCGACCTTGCTCGACAACCATCCGCGCATCAAGGAATTGAAGGCGCAGCTGGCCGATCTCGACCGCCAGCTCCGCGAGGAAGCTTCAAAGCTGTCTCGTTCGTTCGACAGCGACGCAAGGATCGCCGGCGGCAGGGTCGAAGGCCTCAGCGCCAGCCTGGAGCAGGTCAAGAAACAGGCGGGTTCGACCAACACCCAGGATGTGCAGCTGCGCGCGCTCGAGCGCGAAGCCAAGGCGCAGCGCGACCTGCTGGAATCGTATCTCGCGAAATACCGCGAGGCCAATACCCGCGAGAACATTGACGCCGCCCCCGCCGACGGCCGGATCATTTCCCGCGCCAGCGTCTCCAACACGCCGGCTTCCCCGAAGAAGCTGCCGATCGTGCTGATCGCAACGCTGGCAACCCTGATGCTGACCGCCGGTGCGATCATGACTGGCGAATTGCTGCGCATGACTGCGCCGCGCGCGGTGGCCGCGATCGCCTCCGCGCCGGCGGCGATCCGCGCAAGGGCTGCAGCCGTCACGGCCGCCGCCGAGCCTGAATTCGAACTCGAACCGGAATCCAGGCCTGAAGCAGCGCCGGCATTCCGCGAATCTCCCGGCATCGCGCCTGAACTCTCCGACATGGAGCAACTGGCCGACGATCTGCGCAATGCCGGCGACGCCGCGCGCAAGGTCACCGTGCTCGGCACCGCCTCGAACGAAAGCATCACCTTGACCGCGCTGACGCTGGCGCGCCTGATCGCGCGTCACGCCAGGGTCGTTGTGGTCGATCTCTCCGCGTCGTCGCCGACCATCTCGGCGGTATCGGTCGATCCGGCCGCGCCGGGCCTGGCGGAATTGATGCTGGGCGAGGCGTCGTTCTCGCAAATCATTACCAAGGATAAACTGTCACGGGCTCACCTCGTGACGTCAGGACGTCCGGGTTCGGACCGCAGCCTGTTGCAATCGCCCCGGCTGACGCTGGCAATCGACGCCCTGCTGCGGGTCTATGATCACGTAGTGCTGGATGCCGGGACCGCGTCCGACCTGCCGGCGGAACTGTTGACCGCGCAGGCACGGGCCGTGGTGGTGCCGGACGCCTCGATGACGCCGGACGCCCGCACCCTGATGTGCGACCAGCTTCGCGCGGTCGGCTTTTCCGACGTGACGATGCTGAGCAGGCCGGTGCAGCCTTCGGGCGTGATCGAGCCCGGCCCGCGGGTGGTTGCGGCGTAATACGTCTCCCTCGCCCCGCTTGCGGGGCGAGGTAAGCGAGCGCCCGCCCTTAACGAAACGCGCCGCGCAGCTTCTGCGCCAGTTCGAACAGCGCCGGATTGTGCTTCACCAGATGCTTGGCGCGGTTGACGCCTGACATTGCTGCCGCCGCCAGTTTGCCGCGCAGGCTGAGCGGAATAAAACTGTCGAAGATCGGCTCGTCGTCCTTGCAGAACAACCTTTTGTAGTCATCCGATCCGATCCCGAGATCGAGCGCGAGATAGCCGCGCGCGGCGTAGTGGTCGACGATGTCGCGCATCAGGATCAGGCCGGGGCTGTATTTCGAGCTCGCCGACATCGTGTAGGTGTTGAACATCATGGAAAAGCGATTGCCGTCATTGACGCCGGCGAAGATCGCTATCACCTCGTCGTCGCATTCGAGTGCGTGAATGTCGATGGCCCGGCCACCGTCGGCAAGCTGCGCCATGCAGGCGTCGCGGACGAATTCCTCGACGCCGGGGTCGGCGAACACGTTGGGCAGTTTCTGCTCCGCCATCCGCTGCGGCTTGATCAGGAAGAACCAGTCGAGCAGCCGCTTGATGTCGGCGTCCGACGTCGCGACAAGCGAGCGATAGCCGGGAAGCGCCTGCAGCTTGCGTTCCTTGCCCTTGAGCCTGCGCCGGAACGAACTCGAGATCCGCACCGTCGGCAGTTCCTCGGGCACGATCTTCATCAGTGGACAGTCATTGGCTGAGGCCTGGTGCGGCAACAGCGCCATCGGGTTGGGCACGCCGCGCCAGGTCAATGGCTGCTGGCCCAGCGCCAGAACATCGGCTTCGGAACGCGCGCGTATCGCCGATACCAGCGCGTCGAGATCGGCTGGAGTGGCCGTGGCCGCGAAATCCCGGTCCCACAACGCCATGTTGAAGGTGGCGTGCTTGCCGCCCATGAAGCTCGCGGTGCGAACGCCGTGCTCGCTGAGCGTGAGAGGCAGCAGCAACAGCGGCCGCCGCTCGGAATCATGGGCAATCACGATGAAGGGGCGATGGCCCTCGCGGGCGCCGACCTGCCGCTGCCAGGCGGAGAGGAAGTCGAAACGCTGATACGGCGTGGAAAACTGCTTGATGTCTTCGAGGCCGCGCCAGATGGTCTCGGCCCTGGCCAGATCGTCGAGAATGTCGACGCCGGCGATGCGGCTGATCTGCGTCGATGTCGGCGCTTGCCCCGTTCGGTTGTCGATCGCGGCGGCCATGGTCATCGCAATACCCAAGATGTAGCGGATTATTTACATTTTTCGGCTTGGGGCGACCTTTGCAAAGAAATGTCAACAAAGAGTAAGGACAATGCTTACTGCGGCGGGGCGGGGCGGCCGCATCTGGGGACGCTGATTTGTCATCCGAAAACCTATTCCTTGGAAATCTCCGGCTGGAGCTGGCCTGGTTGTCCGGCCGGCATTGGCTGAGCGGCCGGGACAGCGGCGGCGCCGGGGTGGTTTTGCGCTTCGATCGGGTGCGGCCGCGGCGCGGCGGCCGCTTTCAGCCGCTTCGCTCACACGAGATCACGCCAAAATTTCTCGATCGCACGATCCGGGCCCTGAGGCGCTGGAAGTTCGATATCGTCTCGATGGACGAGGTTTGCCATCGCGCGGTCACGTCGCCGACGCCAAGGCGGTTCGTGTGCCTGACCTTCGACGGTGGCAGCAAGGATATCATCGCGTCGGCCTATCCGGTGCTGTCGCGGCACGGCGTGCCGTTCACGGTCTACCTGCCGACCGCGTTTCCAGACCGCCTCGGGGAGGCCTGGTGGTTGGCGCTGGAGGAAACCATCGCGCGCGAGAGCCGGATCAGCCTGGTGATGGACCGTCACGAGCGGCACTTCGACATCGCGGGGCGCGCCGAAAAATATCAGCTCTACGAATTTCTATCGGGCTGGATGCGCGGGCTGTCGCCGCCGGATCTGTCGGCCGCGATCAACGATCTGTGCAAGCGATACTCGGTCAACCTCGCGTCGCTGTCGCGCGAGGCCGCGATGGATTGGGACGATCTGGCGAAGCTTGCCGCCGATCCGCTGGTGACCATCGGCAGTGCCACAATCAATTATCCCGTGCTGTCGAACCTGAAGGATGCCGACGCGCAACGCGAGATGACGATGGGAAGGGCGGTCGCGCAGGCCGCGTTCCACCGCGAGGTCAGGCATTTCGCCTATCCGTTCGGCGATCGTGCTGGCTTCGCCCGCAAGCATGTCCAGATGGCCGAGGAGGCCGGTTTTGTCAGCGCGGCGTCGGCGCTGCCGGGCGTGGTTCACGCCGAGGGCCGAACCAATCTGCACGCGCTGCCGCGGCTTTCCTGGGACGGCCGGCAACGCTCGCTGCGCGTCATGCGGGTACTGCTGTCAGGCGCCGCCTTCGCGCCGGTAGCGCCGACGCGCAGCAGGATTCGCGACGAAGAGAGTTGAGGCTTGCACTCTAGGCATCCGGCTTCGACATCCAGCTGATGATCGGCATGGCCGGCAGCACCCATCCGATGCCGGCTACCACATAGAAAATCGCCTGCAGCAGGCCGGAATTCGCCAGCCACGGCGTCTGCGCCACCGTCATTCCCAGCAGCGACCACACCACGACGAGGATCAGCAAAGCGATGGTTCCGATGAATTTGCGGGTGCGTATGGTCATGACGGGAATGTGCATCTCATTAAGCCCGTACGCGGGTTGCGCGGGCGAAGGGGCGGACTATAAGGGGCCCGCCAATTCATTCAAGCGCAGCATCGATGACCGCCAGTTCCGCAATCCCAGCACCGCAGAGCCGCGCCGTGAGGTGGTGGCTGTTCTCGATCGCGGCGCTGATCGTGATCATGGTGCTGGTCGGGGGCGCCACGCGACTGACCGAGTCCGGGCTTTCGATCGTCGAATGGAAGCCGGTCACCGGCACGCTGCCGCCGCTCAACGAGGCGCAATGGACCGCGGCTTTCGAGGCCTACAAGACTATCCCGCAATATCGAGAGCTCAATGCCGGGATGCCGCTCGACCAGTTCAAGACCATCTTCTGGTGGGAATGGAGCCACCGGTTGCTCGGGCGCGTCATCGGGCTGGCCTATCTGCTGCCGTTTCTGTGGTTTCTGTGGCGCGGCGCCTTGAGCGCGGAACTGAAGCGGCGGTTGTGGCTGATCTTCGGCCTCGGCGCGCTGCAGGGCGCGGTCGGCTGGTGGATGGTGGCGTCGGGCCTGACGCATCGCACCGAGGTTTCGCAGTATCGTCTCGCCACCCACCTGATGCTGGCGCTGGTCATTCTCGCAGGCGTGGTGTGGACGTTGCGACGGCTGGCGGGCCGGCCGCCGGCCATCGTCTCGGCGCGGCTGCGGATCACCAGCGTGGCGTTGCTGGCGCTGACCTTCGTGCAGCTCTATTTCGGCGCGCTGGTCGCGGGCCTGCGCGCGGGACGGGTCTACAACACCTGGCCGGAGATCGACGGCGCATTGATTCCCTCCGCGGCGCGGCTGTTCTTCGAAGAGCCGTGGTGGCGCAATCTGTTCGACAATCCGCTGACGGTGCAGTTCGAGCACCGCATGACCGCCTACGCGCTGCTGGCGCTGGCGATCCTGCATGCGCTCGACGCCATCCGCTCGCGGGCCGCAGCTTCCGTGGTCAGCGGCGCGGTGTGGCTGGCGGCGGCGATGATCCTGCAGGCGGTATTGGGTATTTTCACGCTGCTGTATCAAGTGCCGATCGATCTCGCGCTGGCGCACCAGGCCGTCGCGATGGTGGTGCTGACGCTGGCGATCTTCCAGGTCGAGCGACTGGCGGTGCGGACCGAGCTAGCGAAGCGGAAGCTGGGCGTGCCGGCGGATCAAACCGGCTGAGAACCTGCCGGCTAGTAATATCCGTAGCCGTAAGGCTGCCGGTTCCAGTAGCCGATGTCAGGTCCGGTGTACCAGGGCCCCTGATAGTCATAGTCGAACGGAATTCCCCAATTGGCGGACCAGATCGGATAGCCCGGTAACCATGCCACGCCGATCGCAGGCGGCACATACGGCACGTATCCGTTCCATGGCGCGAGCAGCACCTCGGGTTCATCGGCGACATAGACCGCACGCAGGTAAGGCGCGGGCGCGTGGCGCACGATCGTCGTCCTGAACTTGTAATTGGCGCGGGGAAGCCCCGGCGGCAATTGACTAGCGGCACGACGCGCGGCCGCCTTGCCGGCCGGTCCGGCAGCTTCCGCAGTGCAGGGGATCGCAAGCATCGCAATCAGAAACGGCATCATCCAGCGCAGCATGGCCAGCTCCGGGTTTGGACAGCTGCAGGATGCCATTTCTGGAAGCGGCGGTGGATCAAATAGCGGAACGAGGGTTAACGCCGGGCCGGGCCATTGCCGGATCGGCAACCGTAGCCCGGATTGCGCCAACGGCTCGCGCATGCGCGCGACCCGTTGGCTTTATCCGGGCTACGAGGTTCGCCTCGAAAATCCTACGCGCCCAGCGCCTGTTCGAGGTCGGCGATCAAATCTTCCTTGTCCTCGATGCCGATCGACAACCGCACCACGTCGGGAGCGGCGCCCGACTTGATCTTGGCGGCGTCGTCGAGCTGGCTGTGGGTGGTCGAGGCCGGATGAATCACCAGCGAGCGGGTGTCGCCGACATTGGCGAGGTGCGAGAACAGTTTCAGGTTCGACACCAGGTTGACGCCGGCCTCGTAGCCGCCCTTGAGGCTGAAGGTGAACACCGCGCCAGCGCCCTTCGGCGCGTATTTGCGCGCGAGGTTGTTGTATGGATTTCCGGCGAGGCCGGAATAGTTCACCGCGGCCACCGCCGGATGGCCGGACAGGAACTCGGCCACCGCCTTGGCGTTCTCGCAATGCTTCGCCATCCGCAGCGGCAGCGTCTCGATGCCGGTGAGGATCATGAAGGCGTTGAACGGCGAGATCGCCGGGCCGAGGTCGCGCAGGCCGAGCACGCGGCAGGCAATCGCAAAGGCGAAATTGCCGAACGTCTCCTGGATCCTGATCCCGTGATATTCCGGGCGCGGCTCGCTCAGCATCGGGTACTTGTTGTCCTTCGACCAGTCGAAGGTGCCGGCGTCGACGATGACGCCGCCGAGCGAATTGCCGTGGCCGCCGAGAAACTTGGTCAGCGAATGCACGACGATGTCGGCGCCGTGGTCGATCGGGCGGATCAGATAGGGCGTCGCCAGCGTGTTGTCGACGATCAGCGGCACGCCGGCCTTGCGGGCGACCGCGGCGATCGCCTCGATATCGGTGATGGAGCCGGCGGGGTTGGCGATCGATTCGATGAAGATCGCCTTGGTGTGCGGGGTGACGGCGCGCTCGAAGCTGCCGATATCGTCGGGATCGGCCCACAGCACGTTCCAGCCGAAGCTCTTGAAGGCGTGGGTGAACTGGTTGATCGAGCCGCCATAGAGTTTTCGCGCCGCGATGAATTCATCGCCGGGCCTGAGCAACTGCTGCAGCACGACGAGCTGCGCGGCGTGCCCCGAGGCGACCGCGACCGCCGCGGTGCCGCCCTCGAGGGCTGCGACGCGCTCCTCCAGCACCGACGTGGTCGGATTGGTGATGCGGGTATAGATGTTGCCGAACGCCTGCAGGCCGAACAGCGAGGCGGCGTGATCGGCGTCATTGAAGACGAACGACGTGGTCTGGTAGATCGGCGTTACCCGGGCGCCGGTGGTGGGATCGGGCTGCGCGCCGGCATGCACGGCGAGGGTGGCGAAACCGGGAAGACGATCGGTCATTGCTTTTCCTTTTTGGCGGGCTCGTCGCGGGGGTGTGGCGGCCTGGCGGCGGCGCGCCGGACGAGTGACGTGGTGCAGACTTGTGGTTCGAGACGGCGCAATCCGCCTCCTCCTAATGGGTGACATTCGCGGCAGCCGCGGCTGCCGTCAAGGCGATCGGATGCGTCCACTATCATTGAGAATGGCTGTGCTTCGCTTTGTCGCGTTGGCACAAGATTCGTGTCCGTTCCGGGGTCAGGCGGGGTCGTTCTTGTTTTTCGCGGCGCGATCGGAGGCGGCGGTCTCGCCGCCACCGAGGCTCGTGCGATTGAGCGACAGCCGCATGCCCTGGGTCGGCATCGGCGCGCGCTTCGAACTCAGGGTGCGCG
>JBKJUA010000271.1:0-4876 GCA_046590305.1 Bradyrhizobium sp. | reverse complement strand
CAAGGAAACACCATGGAAAAGCTGCCCGCGCAAATGACCGTCGTCGGTATCAGCAAGCCCGGCGGTCCCGAGGTGCTGGTGCCCGAGACCCGCGCGCTCCCGGTGCCGGGTCCCGGCGAAATCCTGGTCAAGGTGCTGGCCGCGGGCGTCAACCGTCCCGATGTCGCGCAACGCTCCGGTGCCTATCCGCCGCCGCCCGGCGCCAGCGACCTGCCCGGCCTGGAAATTGCGGGCGAAGTGGTGGCGCTCGGCGCCGGCTCCGTCAGGCACAAGCTCGGCGACAAGGTGATGTCGCTGGTGGCCGGTGGCGGCTACGCGCAATATTGCATCGCGCAGGATGCGCAGGCGATGGCGGTGCCGCCTGCTCTGTCGATGCAGGAGGCGGGCGCCATCCCGGAAACCCTGATGACGGTCTGGCACAATGTGTTCGAACGCGGCGCACTCAAATCAGGCGAGACGCTGCTGATCCATGGCGGCTCGTCCGGTATCGGCACGATGGCGATCCAGCTGGCAAAAGCGCTCGGCTCCAGGGTGATCGTCACCGTCGGATCAAAGGACAAGGCCGACGCCTGCACCAAGCTCGGGGCCGACCTTGCGATCAACTACAAGACCGAGGACTTCGTCGAAGCCACGAAGAAAGCGACCAATGGCGCCGGCGCCAATGTCATTCTCGACATGGTCGGCGGCGATTACATCGACCGCAACTACGATGCCGCCGCGGTCGACGGCCGCATCGTCCAGATCGCATTCCTGAGCGGGACGCCCAAGGCCACCGTCAACTTCTCCAAGGTGATGGTAAAGCGGCTGCTGCACACCGGCTCGACGCTGCGTCCCCGTACCAATGCGGACAAGGCGGCGATGGTTGCCGCGATCGAGGCCAAGGTGATGCCGCTGTTGCGCGACGGCAGGGTCAAACCGGTGATGGACAGCACATTCCCGCTGGAAAAGGCCGCCGACGCCCATCGGCGCATGGAGACCAGCGAACATATTGGCAAAATTGTGTTGGCGATTTAACGCTGTTGCGCGATGCGCGGCCGGAAACCCTTTGATTTCCCTCACTTTCATGTCATTTATCGCGCAACCCCGGTCGACCAGCTTCGCCCGGACATGTGGTTGATTGCGGAGAACTGACATTGCGTCTGATCAGGTGCCTTGCGCCCCTCGCGCTGGGCCTCATGATTGTTGCCGCCGCGCCTCCGGCGCGCGCTGTCGACGCGGTCAGCGTTCGCAGTGACGCGCCTGCGATCGATCTCACCGCGATCCTCAATCATCAACGCAGCGACGCCGACCGCATCCAGGTTTCCACTGCACCGGGCACCGACGGAATCGTCCGCCGTATCGAAGTCCGCGCCCGCGAAGGCGGACAGAACTGGGTGGTGTTCGCGCTCGCCAACAACACCGACGACCAGCTCGACCGCCTGATCGTCGCACCGCATTATCGCATCGTGTCGTCGGGCCTGCTGTGGCCCGATCTTGGACTATCGCGCATCGCCACCATCACGCCCTCGACCGGCGACCGTCCCGAGAAACAGGAGAGCGCGACCGCGGACATCTTCCGCATCACGCTCGATCCCGGCGCCGTCATCACTTTCGTCGCGGAACTGCGCACCGATAAACTGCCGCAGCTCTATCTGTGGGAGCCGGACGCCTACAAGGACAAGGTCAATTCGTTCACGCTCTACCAGGGCATCGTGATCGGTATTTCCGGCTTGCTGGCGCTGGTGCTGACCATCCTGTTCGTGGTCAAGGGCAGCATCATGTTCCCCGCCGCCGCGGCATTGGCATGGGCGGTGCTGGTCTATATCGGCGTCGATTTCGGCTTCTGGGGCAAGGTGCTCGACATGTCGAACAACGCCGAGCGCGTCTGGCGCGCGGCGGGCGAAGCCATCCTGGCTGCCACGCTGCTGGTGTTCCTGTTCGCCTATCTCAACCTCAGCCGCTGGCATGTGCGCTATTCCCACATCACCGTGGGATGGCTCACCTTCCTCGGCTCGCTGGTGGCGCTGGCGCTGTTCGATCCCGCGGTCGCCTCCGGTATCGCGCGAATGTCGCTGGTGTTGATCGCCTTCGCCGGCTTTGCCCTGATCGTCTATCTCTCGACTCATGGTTTCGATCGCGCGGTGTTGTTGATCCCGACCTGGTTCCTCCTGGTTGTCTGGGTGATCGCGGCCGGCATGACCGTCGCAGGCTCCGTTACCAACGACATCGTCGGCCCCGCGCTGCTCGGCGGCCTCGTGCTGATCGTGATGCTGATCGGCTTTACCGTGATGCAGCACGCTTTTGCGGGCGGCGGCGCCACCACCGGCGTGGTCTCCGACGTCGAACGACGCGCGCTGGCGTTGACCGGCTCGGGCGATTTGATCTGGGACTGGGACGTCTCGGCGGACAAGGTGTTCACCAGCCCCGAAACCGAGAGCCTGCTCGGCCTCAAACGGGGTACGCTGGAAGGCCCGGCCGCGAAATGGCTCGAGGTGCTGCACCCGCTCGACCAGGACCGTTTTCGCGCCGCCCTCGACAGCGTGCTCGATCAGCGCCGCGGCCGGCTGGTGCAGGATTTCAGGCTGCGCACGCCGGACGGCCACTTCATGTGGTTCGCGCTGAAAGCACGGCCCGTGGTCGGCTCCGATGGCGAAGTTTCCCGCGTGGTCGGAACGCTGACCGACGTCACCGAAGCCAAGAACGCCGAAGAACGCATGCTGCATGACTCGGTGCATGACAATCTCACGGGCTTGCCGAACCGGAAATTGTTCATCGACCGGCTCGGCGCGGTCGCCAATTTCGCCAAGACCATGCCGAATTTGCGACCGACGCTGATGGTGATCGACCTCGACCGCTTCAAGCAGGTCAACGATTCCGTCGGGATCGCGGTCGGCGATTCCATCCTGCTGACGCTGGCGCGGCGGCTGACCCGGATCCTCAAGCCGCAGGACACGCTGGCCCGGCTTTCCGGCGACCAGTTCGGCCTGATCCTGATGTCGGAGCAGGATTCGGCGCGCATCACCGCTTTCGCCGAAACCATCCGCAAGACCATCCGCGCCCCGATCGCCTTCAACGACCGCGAGATTTTCCTCACCGCCTCGATTGGGCTGGCACTCTCCGACCCACAGACGCAGCTGTCCGAAGAGATTATCAAGGACGCTGAACTCGCGATGTATCATTCCAAGCGGATCGGCGGCGACCGCATCGACGTCTACAAACCGGCGATGCGCGCGCGAAAAACCGACCGGCTGACGCTGGAGAGCGAATTGCGCCGCGCCATCGAGCGCGAGGAAATCACCATCCTGTACCAGCCGATCGTGCGGCTGGAAGACCGTTCGATCGCCGGCTTCGAGGCCTTGGCGCGCTGGGACCACCCAAAACTCGGCCGGATGTCGCCGGTGGAATTCATCTCGATCGCCGAGGAAATCGGCCTGATCGTCGATCTCGGCATGTTCGTGCTGGACCAGACCGCGAAACAGCTGGCGATCTGGCAGCGCGCGATGCGCTCGCGCGAGCCGATTTTCGCCAGCGTCAACGTCTCGTCGCGTCAGTTGCTGCGGCACGATCTGATCCACGATATCCGCACCGTGCTGTCGCGCTCCTCGGTGGCCCGCGGAACGCTGAAGCTGGAATTGACGGAATCGCTCGTGATGGAAAACCCGGAGCACGCAGCCCAGATGCTGACCCGCATCCGCGAACTCGGCACCGGATTATCTCTGGACGATTTCGGCACCGGCCATTCGTCGCTCGCCTATCTGCAGCGCTTCCCGTTCGACACCATCAAGATCGACCAGTCCTTCGTGCGCACCACCAGCCGCGGCACCCGCCCGGTAATCCTGAAATCGATCATCGCGCTGGCGCATGACCTTGGCATGGACGTCGTCGCAGAAGGCGCCGAGACGGACTCGGATGCGGTCGAGCTCTATCAACTCGGCTGCGAATACGCGCAAGGCTTTGCCTTTGGCGAGCCGATGGACGCCGACGCCGCGATGCGGCTGCTGACGGAAGAGCGCCTCGAAGCGGCGAGTTAGCTGGGGCGTGAGCCTCTGAAGTCAAAGCGGACGGTGGACGTCCGCTTCGGTCGCTCGGGATCATTCTTTTCGCAGAATTTTATCCATCGCTTTTCCCCGCGCCAGCTCATCGATTAGCTTATCCAAGTAGCGAATTTCTCGCATGGTTGGCTCTTTGACATCCTCGACTCGCACACCGCAGACCACGCCTTTGATCAAGGCTCGCGAAGGATTGATCGTTGGGGCCTTTGCAAAAAATGTTTCAAAGTCCGTCCGCTTTTCGAGCTGAGTTTCCAGCTGCTTCTGGCTATAGCCCGTCAGCCAGCAGATGACCTGATCCACCTCTGCTTTGGTGCGTCCCTTTTTCTCTGCTTTAGCAACGTAAAGCGGATAAACGCTTGCGAAGCTCGTCGTATAGATCCGGTGTTTCGCCATGGGTGCTCCGGCACGCCGGCGCCTTCGAACGGTTTCGAGTTGCGCGATGCCGAAAAATGCCGGTGATTTGCCCGACGCGTCAAATGTTTTCGCGCGCAAAGCCTCCAGGCCGGCGACCGACTGTACTGTACATGGGGTTGTTTTCGATATTTTGTTTGGGAGTACTGCGGCTACCGTGATGGCGCACCGGGGCGGTCCCGTAGCCGGGATGGAGCGCTTGTGAAATCCGGGGCCGACTTCATGTGCTTTCCCGGGTTGCGCCATCGGGCGGCGCTTCCGCGCCGACCCATGGCTCCGCCCGGGCTACGCATCGTGCCCCCCTCACTTCATTTTATTTTCTTGAACCGCACGCTCTTGCCGTCCGCCAGCCTCGTCGCTATGTAGCCGCCGGCGAGGCAGGCTTCGCGTTGCGGCATCTTTTCCTGCGGGCTGCGCAGCGTTTCCCACCACGA
>JBKJUA010000358.1:0-12469 GCA_046590305.1 Bradyrhizobium sp. | reverse complement strand
CGACGACCAGATCAAGATGGTCGAACTCAAGGTCAGCCAGGGCGCCAAGCCTGGGCACGGCGGCGTGCTGCCGGCGGCCAAGGTCTCGGAAGAGATTTCGACGATAAGGGGCGTCGCGATGGGCGAAGATTGCATCTCGCCAGCGTATCACAAGGCATTCTCGACACCGCTGGAAATGATGGCCTTCATCGGCGAGATGCGGCGGCTGTCCGGCGGCAAGCCCACCGGATTCAAGCTGTGTATCGGCCATCCCTGGGAGTTCCTGGCGATCTGCAAGGCGATGCTGCAAACCGGTATCTATCCGGATTTTATCGTGGTCGACGGCAAAGAGGGCGGCACCGGCGCAGCACCCCTCGAATTCATGGACCATCTCGGCATGCCGATGCGCGAGGGCGTCAATTTCGTCCACAATGCGCTGATAGGCATCAACGCGCGCGACCGCATCCGGATCGGCGCCGCCGGCAAGATTGCGACCGCGTTCGACATGGCGCGCGCGATGGCGATCGGCGCCGACTGGTGCAATTCGGCGCGCGGCTTCATGTTCGCGCTGGGCTGTATCCAGTCGCTGAGCTGCCACACCGACCGTTGCCCGACCGGCGTGACAACGCAGGATCCCTCACGCAACCGCGCGCTGGTGGTGCCGCACAAGATCGAGCGCGTCTATAATTACCATCACGCGACCTTGCATGCGCTGGCCGAACTGCTTGCCGCCGCGGGCCTCGATCATCCGCAGCAGATCCGGCCGATCCACTTCTCGCAGCGAACCTCGACGACCGAGGTGCTGACTTTCGCGAAACTCTATCCGTCGCTGCGTCCGGGCGAGCTGATCGACGGCACCAGCGATCCGCGCTTTCGCGAGGCCTGGGCGATGGCGCGTGCGGAATCCTTCGCCGCAGCGTCATGATCGTCATTCCGGGACGACGCGGAGCGGGCTCTATCTAGTATTGCATCACCGACCGCACCCCGAACACGACGGCATTCCGGATCGGTTTGGTGCGCGAATTGGTATCGGGCACGTTGCCGCCGGGATGGAAAATGAGATGGGCGGTGGGATAGATGGTCCAGCCCGGAACGATCGCGGCGGCATAGGTGAATTCGAAAGATAGCTCATAATCCCGCAACGGCACCGGCAGGCCGGTGAACAGGCGGGTGTCGCGATCGAGCCCGCGCGCCCGGTCCGACATATGCGCGTAGAGAAATGAAGCGCCGAAGGCGTCTGCCGGCCGCGCCGGGATCATCCCGGCAAAGATGATGCCGGCATCGAGATAGAAATCGTTCAGGCTTCGGTCGGGTGGACTGTAGGCAGCGCGGCCAAACAGCAGGATGCCCGAATTGGCATCGCCGCCGGCCGGCCGGTACAATTGCTGGTCGATGACCGCGTAAACACCGTCATTGCCCCGCAGCCGCCGGGCAATGCCGTTGCTCAGCGGGCTGGCCAGCGAGGAGCCGTTGCTGTCGAAACGCAAGTCATCGAAGGAGCCGAAGTGATGCCATGCGCCGAAGCGGATGCCGCCGGCCAGTCCGGTCGCCTTCGGGGCCTGATTGTAGCGGTATTGAAATTCCCCGATGAGGTAGGGTGGATCGTTGACGCGAAAATTCAAGCCATGGCGGTTGCGTAGTTCGGGGTCGTTCAATCCGGGGCCGGCCGGATCGCCGTTCAGCAGCGAGAGCAGGAACGTGGTCTGCGGCGTCGGATCGATTTTCAACCGGATGCCAGGCGTCGACAACGGATAGGCCGCGCCGCCGCTCGGAATGTTGACCGCCGGATTTGTCGGCCAGTCGCTGCTCGTGAAGAAGCTGAAGTACTGGCTGTACAGGAACTCGGTATCGACCACGAGCTGGCCGGCGCGCAGGCTCGCCATGCCGCCGGCAAAAGTCTGCTGCAGCCATAGCTCGGAGAGCCGCGTGGTCGGCAGCGCCTCGATATTGCTGACGGTGTTGAGATTGCCAAGGAGGTTGCGGCCCGGCCCACTGTCGCCGTGAAGCTGGAGGATGTTGCTGAACATCGTCAGGCCGTCGAGGCCTGCGAGCTTGCCAAAGTCGATCCCGATCAGCGTCTCCAATTTGCCGTCGAACACCGTGCCGCGCTTGATGCCGCCGGAGACGTTGGAGAGCGCCTCGGTGGTGTGCAGAAACCCGTAAGTGATCCCGCGATCCGCAAGCCAGGCCCGGCTGCCGAATGGATCCCCGTTCTTTGGCAGGCTGCTGGCGATGGTCGATGCCGGTGCGACGTTTTGCGGGGCAATCGATTGGGCTCGTGAATCGGGGGCGGCCAGCGCCACAGCACTCACGCCCAGAATTCCCCACCCCAAGCCGCGCGCTATCAGCCTCACCAGGCAAATTCCATCTTCTGCAGTCTGCAAGGTCTCTTACAAGGCCTCTTATCTGCCGCGGCCGTCAGGGAGGCCAGCGCTTCCCGCCTGAAACCGGATCAAGCTGAGCCACTGGCGCCGATTACCACCGTTCTGTGACAGGGGGGCAACACGGCGAAGCCGACCTGCTTGCCAAAAAAGTTGACCCGCCCGGGGGGACAACCGGGCGGGTCGGGTGCGACACGGGGTGGATGAGGCGCCCGTGCCGGACGCAGTATCCACGGTCAGAGCGGCGCAATGCGCCGCTCCAGTTCGGTCGATCAATAATTGCAGGTGCGAATGCGGCCCATGTAGTTGCCGTAGGCGTCGAACTGGCGAACGAAGCCGCAGCGGCGATAGTCGTCGTGGTAATAGCCGGAGCTCGAAGCGGCGATCGCGGTGCCTATGACGGCGGCGCCGAAGATGGCGGGTCCAACCCATTTAGGGCCGGCCTGAGCCTCGGTGGTGGAAGAAGCGATGCCACCGGTGACGGCAAGCGTGGCAAGAGCGAGGGCAGCAATTTTGGTCTTGATCGACATGGGAAACTCCATCCGGTTTAGCGCGGTACCGTTGTGGTCCGCATGTCAGTTGGACGGAGGGTCCTCAAATCCGGTTCGAGTGACCCCTCATTAATTCGGAGTAATGAAAAATATTAAGCAGTTACAATAAGTTATAGGCAGTATTGCTCTGAGGAGCGTTGGAAAGCGTCGCCGGGTCGAACGTGTCGACATCGGCCAGCAACTCGCAAAACGCCTGCGCGCCGTGATCGAGCAGGCGTTCGCCCTTCTCCGCCGAGGCCAAAGTTGCATCGCCGGCCGCACCGCTGGGATGCAGGTCCTGGGCCTGCCATGCGAACGGCACCGGCCGGTGCGCCGATAGCCAGCGGTATTGCTTTTCCATCGCGATGCTGCGGGGACGAAAATCGGCGATCGCGGCTTTGCGAACATGCTGCGGATAGCGCGCCAGCATGATCGAGGTCTCGACCGCGCCGCCATGGATGCCGTGGCGCAGCTCTTCCGCCGAAAACAATCCCTCGGGCGTGCCGAAGCGCGACCAACTCGTGGTCACCGCGAGAAGCCTGTGATGCGCGCGCAGATCCTGCGCGACGAGGCTCATCGCGGCACTATTGCCGCCGTGACTCGTGACCATCACCAGTTTCCTGATGCCCACGCGCGCAACGCTCTCGCCGAGCCCCATCCAGGCCTTCAGCGCCATCTCGGTCGCCAGTGTCAGCGTGCCGGGATAGTGGATGTGTTCGGTGGAAATCCCGATCGGCTGCATCGGCAGGAATGTCGCGGGAACGCCTGGCGGCAATAATTTGCGCACCCGGGCCAGATAGGCCTCGCCGATCATGACATCGGTCTCGAGAGGCAAATGCGGACCATGCTGCTCGGTCGCCGCCAGCGGCAGCACCGCGATCCACCGCGCCGCATTGGCGCTGGAAATCGAAGGCCAGTCGATCTCGGCCCAGTCGCGTGGCGGAAGCAGGGAAGTCATCGAGTGAGGCGTTTCCTAAGGTCGATTTGCAAGGTAGTTTGCCGAGGTCCATTGCCTCCCATCATGGGCCAGAACGATCGACGGAGTCCAACCATGAAGCCGGCCATTTTGCCGCGAGCGTTAACCGTAGTCCTGCTGGCTCTCTCGGCGGCGATCGCGCCGGCTGCAGCCCAGACGCTGGACAAGGTTTCATTTGGAACCAACTGGGTGGCGCAGGCCGAGCAAGGCGGCTTCTTCCAGGCCGCGGCCGACGGCACCTACAATAAATACGGGCTCGACGTCACCATCGTGCCCGGCGGCCCCAATGACAACAACCGCATGCTGTTGATCTCCGGCAAGATCGACTTCTTCATGACCGCGAACACGCTGATGTCGTTCGATGCGGTCGCCAACAACGTGCCCGTAGTCGCGGTTGCCGCCATCTTCCAGAAGGACCCGCAGGTCTTCCTCACCCATGCAGATTCGAAGGTGGCCAAACTCGAAGACCTCAAGCCGCTGACGCTGTTCGTCTCCAAGGAGGGGATAACGAGCTATTTTCAATGGCTGAAGTCCGAATATGGTTTCAGCGAAAGCAAGGTCAGGCCCTACACCTTCAACTCGCAGCCGTTCATCGTCAACCGAATGAGCGCGATGCAGGGCTACGTCACTTCCGAGCCCTACGCGGTCGAGAAGGCCGCCAAATTCAAGCCCGGGATCATCCTGCTGGCGGATTACGGCTACAGCGCCTATTCGACCCTGATCGAGACGCGCCGCGCCCTCGTCGACAGGAAGCCGGATCTGGTACAGCGCTTCGTCGATGCATCCATCATCGGCTGGTACACTTATCTGTACGGCGACAACGCGCCCGGCAATGCCATGATCAAGAAGCTCAATCCGGAAATGACCGACGAGTTGATCGCCTATTCCGTCGCCAAGATGAAGGAATACGGTATCGTCGATTCCGGCGACGCGCCGAAGGACGGCATCGGCGCCATGAGCGATGCGCGGGTCGGCAGCTTTTTCGACAAGATGGCGCGGGCCGGCGTGGTGCGTCGCGACATCGACTTCCGCAAGGCCTATACGCTTCGCTTCATCAACAAGGGCGTCGGCCTCGATCTGCGGCCCAGGAATCAGTAATGGCTATCTGAGGTCGATGAGTCGCTGGCTGCCTATGCTTCGAGACGCTCGCTTCGCTCGCTCCTCAGCATGAGGCTGTTGTGTTTCAACAATTTAAACTTCATCCTGAGGAGGCCACGAAGTGGTCGTCTCGAAGGATGGGCAGCAGTACCGGTTTGTGATTCCAAGAACTTGAGAACCAGCACGCGATGGCCGATCCCGCAGCCTTGTCCGATTTTGGCGCACCTCGCGCGGGCCTCGCGGTCAGCCTGCGTGGCGTCACCAAGGTTTATGACAATGGCGTGGCGGCGCTCGGGCCGCTCGATCTCGACGTTCGCAAGGGGGAATTCGTGTCGCTGCTCGGGCCATCGGGCTGCGGCAAGTCGACAGCCCTTCGGCTGATCGCCGGCCTCAGCGCGCCGAGTTCGGGCAGCGTCAGCGTGGCACGGCCTGTCAGCGTGGCGCAGCCTTTCAGCGTGGCGCGGCCTGCAGGCGCCGATGGCGCGGGGCAGTCGATCGGCTTCGTGTTTCAGGAGCCGACGCTGATGCCGTGGGCCAGCGTGCGGGAGAATGTGCGGCTGCCGCTGAAATTGTCGCAGGTCCCGGCTCTGCAAGCGGCGGTGCGCGTCAGCGCGGCGCTGACCCAGGTGGGGCTTGCCGATTTCGCCGACGCCTATCCGCGCGAATTATCCGGCGGCATGAAGATGCGGGTGTCGCTGGCGCGCGCGCTGGTGACCGATCCCGATATCCTGTTAATGGACGAGCCGTTCGCGGCGCTCGACGAGATCACCCGCTTCAGGCTCAACAACGATCTGCTGGCGCTGTGGCGCAACCTGCGCAAGACCGTCATCTTCGTCACGCATTCGGTGTTCGAGTCGGTGTATCTGTCGCAGCGGGTGATCGTGATGAGCGCACGCCCCGGCCGGATCGGCGCCGAGTTTCACATCGACGCGCCGGAGCCGCGCGCCGAGGAGTTTCGCACTTCCGCCGACTATGCCGGCTATTGCCGCACGGTTTCCAGCGCGCTGGCGCCGTCGTATCAGGGGCAGTCGGTCTGATGAGCGTCCCGCCATCACCGCCATTAGCCGCGGGACAAGCCAATGTGCAGGTCAATGTGGGCAGCCGCCCGCTTTTGATTCTGCGCATCCTGCTTCCCGTGGTTGTGCTGGCGGCTGGCATTGCCGCCTGGGAGCTCGTTGTGCGGCTCAACGATATCCCGCCCTATGTGCTGCCGGCGCCGTCGGTCATGTTCCAGACCCTGGTCAGCGACTGGCCGGTGCTGTCGCAATCGCTGCTGACCACGCTGTTGACCACGCTCCAGGGTTTCCTGGCCGCCGCCATCGGCGGCATCGTGCTGGCGCTGTTGTTCAACCAGTCGAAATGGCTGGAATATTCGCTGTTTCCCTATGCCGTGATCCTGCAGGTTACGCCGGTCATCGCGATCGCGCCGCTGCTGCTGATCTATCTGCCGCAGCAAACCGCGGTGGTCGCCTGCGCCTGGATCGTCGCGTTCTTTCCGGTGCTGTCCAACACCACGCTCGGGCTGAATTCGGTGGATCGCAATCTGGCCGGCCTGTTTCAGCTCTACGGCGCTTCCCCGCTGCAGACGCTGGCTTATCTCAAATTGCCGGCGGCATTGCCGTATATTCTCGGCGGATTGCGGATCGCGGGCGGGCTGTCGCTGATCGGCGCCGTGGTCGCCGAGATCGCTGCCGGTTCCGCCGGTGCGGGGTCGGGGCTGGCCTACCGGATCGCCGAATCCGGCTACCGTCTCAACATTCCCCGAATGTTCGCGGCGCTGCTGTTGCTCTCCGCGGCGGGGATTGTCATTTATGCGCTGCTGGCGCTAACCTCGCATCTGGCGCTGCGGCGCTGGCACGAGAGTGCGCTTGGAAAGGACAACTGATGGCTGCCGGTAACATTTCTTCGGAAAAAATCGATCTGCTGATCTATGGGCCGGGCAGGCCGATCCTCCAGAACGGCTTTTCCGACCAGTTCGTCCTGCATGCGGCCGAAACCAAGCATGACCTCGAGCGACTGGCGGCCGTGGCGGAGAAGGTCCGCGGCATCGCCGTCACCTACCACACCGTGCACGCCGACAAATCCGCGCTGGCGATGTTTCCGAAGCTCGAGATCGTCTCTTCGTTTGGCGTCGGCTACGACCACGTCGATTCCACCTATGCCCGCGAACACGATATCGTCGTCACCAATACGCCCGACGTGCTGACCGAGGAGGTCGCCGACGTCGCGATGGGGCTGCTGATCGCGACCTTGCGTGAATTCGTCAAGGCCGACCGTTATCTGCGCTCCGGGCTCTGGACCACGCAGAACTATCCCCTGAGCGTCGGCTCGCTGCGCGATCGCAAGGTCGGCATCGTCGGCATGGGCCGGATCGGCCAGGCGATCGGCCGCCGGCTCGACGCCTCGCGCGTGCCCGTGATGTATCATTCGCGCAAGCCCGCCGCCGACGTGTCCTACAAGCACTATCCCGACCTGATCGAGATGGCGAAGGCGGTCGATACGCTGATCGTGATCGTGCCTGGAGGGGCCGCGACCGCCAACCTGATCAACGCCGAGGTGTTGAAGGCGCTGGGGCCGCGCGGCGTCGTCATCAACGTGGCGCGTGGTTCGGTGGTCGATGAGCAGGCTTTGATCGCGGCGTTGAAGTCGGGCACCATTCTGGCCGCCGGGCTCGACGTGTTCGCCAAGGAACCGGCGGTGCCGGAGGAATTGCGCGCCATGCAAAATGTCGTGCTGTTGCCACATGTCGGCTCGGCTTCGGTGGTAACGCGCAATGCGATGGATCAATTGGTGGTCGACAATCTGAAAGCCTGGTTCTCCGGCAAGCCGCCGCTGACGCCGGTCGCGGAAACGCCGGTGAAAGGCCGCTGATGACGGGACGTTGCTCTGGCATCGTGCTCCCGGCGCTGTTGGCATTGCTCGCCGCCGCTACGCCGGCGCGATCGCAGGATGCCGCGACCCTGAAGAAGGACATGATCGGCCAGTGGGAGCTCTCGACCACCGAGCGCGGCAAGACCTGCGTCGTGACGCTGAAGGCTGACTCCTCGCCGCAGGGCTTCAAGCTCGAGCTGGAGCCGGGTTGCGGGGCGGCGCTGCCCTTCACCCGGGATATCACCGCCTGGAGCATCAAGGGACTGGATATCGTGCGGCTGCAGGATGCCGCGGGGCAGCCCGTGATCGACTTCACCGAGGTCGAGAGCGGGATTTTCGAGGGCCTTCGACAGGGTGAGGGCATCTACATTCTGCAGAACCTCGCCGCCGCGCGCTCGCTCGCCAAATCGATGGATCAGATGATCGGCGACTGGTCGATGGTGCGCGGCAAGGGTGTGGTGATCTGCGGCCTGACGCTGACCAATACCGAGGCGGACCAGGATAATTTCCAGGTGTTTCTCAAGCCGAAATGCGATCCGGCGGTGGCGGCGTTCGCGCCGACCCAATGGCGGCTCGAGCGCGGCCAGATGATCCTGATGTCGGCCAGGGGCGACATCTGGCAGTTCGAGGCCGACGACAACGCGCAGTGGCGCCGGGTGCCTGACAGCGCCGATCCCCTGATCATGCTGCGGCAGTAGACCTCCGAGCTGGTCCGGAGGGTCCGGGCGCCGGCCCCGGTAAATCGACTGGCCGCCTTTTTGCTGATTTATTTTGCCCATTCCATGTCGATCTACCTTCGGCTGCTTCGTCTTATCTCAATAGCGAGACAGTTCCGCAGGCCTTGGGGTCCGCGGCTCGCCTGGAGGAGTTCTCACCATGCGCTTTATGTCTATCGTCACCTCCGCCCATACCGATATGCCGACGCCGGAACTGATGGAGGCAATGGGCAAGCTCGCCGACCGCGAAATCAAGGCCGGCCGCATGATCGACATGGGCGGGCTGATGCCGCTCGAAACCGGTGCGCAGGTGCGCATCAAGGACGGCGAGCTCAGCGTGATCGACGGCCCCTTCGTCGAGGCCAAGGAAGTGATCGGCGGCTACGCGATCTTCGAATTCCGCAACAAGGAGGAGGCGATGGCCTCGGCGGTCGAGTTCATGCAGCTGCACCGGCAGCACATGCCGGGCTGGGAAGGGACCTGCGAGGTCCGCGCCATGGCCGGGCCGGAAGAGACGGGATGCCAGGCCGGCCCGGTCGACGCGCTCGCACACGCCTGATGCGTGCACCCGGTCAATCCCGCCGGCGGCCATGACGGCCGCCGGCAACGAGCGCGCCCATCGGACCATCCTGGCGGTCTGTCGGAACGAGCAGCCGCGGCTGATCACCAGCCTGGCGCGGATGCTGCGCGACGTGCCGCTGGCGGAGGACCTGACCCAGGAAGCCCTGCTTGCGGCGCTGGAGCATTGGCCCGCGACCGGCGTGCCGGAAAAGCCCGGCTCCTGGCTGATGGCAACTGCTAAGCGCCGCGCGCTGGATCATCTGCGCCGTGGCCGGATGCTGGCGCGCAGGCACGGGATGGTGGCTCTCGATCTCGCGCAGGAGCAGCAGGCGATGCCCGATTTCGACACCGCGCTCGACGACGACATCGGCGACGAATTGCTGCGGCTGATCTTCACCGCCTGCCATCCGCGCCTGTCGCGCGAGGCCCGCGCGGCGCTGGCGCTGCGGATGATCTGCGGCCTGACCACCCCGGAGATCGCGCGCGCCTTCCTCACGCCGCAGGTGACCATCGCCCAGCGCATCGTGCGCGCCAAGCGGACGCTGTCGGAACCCGGGCTCGCCTACGAAACCCCGCGCGGCGAGGAGCTTTCGGAGCGGCTCGCCTCGGTGCTGGAGGTCGTCTATCTCATTTTCAACGAGGGCTACACCGCCGCGCGCGGCGACGACTGCCTGCGCCCGCAGCTCTGCAACGAGGCGCTGCGCATGGCCCGCGTGCTCGTCTCGATCGCGCCGCAGGAGCCGGAAGCGCATGGCATGCTGGCGCTGATGGAGCTGAACGCCTCGCGGATGGCGGCGCGCACCGATGCCGCCGGCAAACCGATACTGCTGCTGGAGCAGAACCGCACCCTGTGGGACCAGCTGCAGATCCGGCGCGGATTGCAGGCGCTGGCGCGGGCGCGCGACCTCGGCGGCGCCGGCGGCTTCTACGCGCTGCAGGCCGCGATCATCGCCTGTCATGCGCAGGCGGGCACGGCGGCGGCGACCGACTGGCCGCGCATCGCGGCATTGTATGCGGAGCTGGCGGCGCTGGTTCGTTCGCCGGTCGTCGAACTCAACCGCGCGGTGGCCGTCGGCATGGCCGAGGGTCCTGAAGCGGGGCTGGCGCTGGTGGATTGTCTGGCACACGAGCCCGCGCTGAAAACCTATCACCTGCTCGGAAGCGTTCGCGGCGACCTGCTGCACAAGCTCGGCCGCTACGAGGAAGCCCGCGCCACGTTCGAGGCGGCGGCGGAATTGGCGGGCAACCGGCGCGAGCAGGAATTTCTCCGGCACCGCGCGGCGGCAGCGGGGGCTGCGGCGATCTCGGGATAACAGGCGCGATTAATTGCAGCGGTCATGGCGGTCTCGTTCGTGGTAGTGCAAGGCCGAATCTGCAGGAGAACGCGTATGACCGATTTTGAGGATAAGCCGCCGCCCGCCGTTGGCGCCTACTGGATCACGGAGCAAGATTATCCGGCGTTGCTGACAATCTTCGACGATGCGGACAAGCTGCCGCCGACCTGGAAGGAGTGGCTCAGGATTGCCGAGGAAATGGAGCAGGGCCTCAAGGCCTATGGCCACGTCGTGCTGCGTGTTCGCATCGACCCCGCCACATTCCCGGACTGGTGCGCCGCCCATGACCTTCGTCCGGGCAGCGCCGGACGCCGCAAGTTCGTCGCGGCGGCGGTGACCGAGCGATACGGCGATCAAACCTGACTGAATACCCGGCGCCTTAAAACCCTGACGAAACCTGGTTGCCATCGACATTGGCGCCGGTGCGGGAGCGCCGGACGTTGCTGACGAGCGCGCCGGGCTTGTCTTCGTTGGCGGGCTTGGCAGTCGCCAGCCGCAGCACGGCGGCATAGTTCGGCTGCACTTCCATCCGCGCCGCGTGCGGGCTGCGCGACAGAATCTGGTGCACGCGCGGCAGGTTGTAGCAGGGAACATAAAACAGCAGATGATGTTCGAGATGATAGTTGACGTAATAGGGCGCGATGAACAGCCGTTCGAAGAAGCCGGCATGCGTGGTGCGGGTGTTGCGCAAGGGATCGGTGCTGTCGGGCACCACGGCATGTTCGGCGATGTTGCGGATCCGGGTGATCACCATCATCCAGGTCATCAGCGGCAATAGCCACAACAGCGGATAGGCCCACCAGATGCCGGCCGCGGCCAGGCCGGCCAGCAAAACCAGATTGAACAGGATCTGTGGGCCGAGCTTTTGCCAGAAGTGTGCGGCGCGCCGCGCCAGCGGCCATGAAGCCTCGCCGAGCGCGTTGAGCAACTGCGCCTTGCGCTGCGCAAAACCGGTCTGGCCCGAAATATCGCGCCAGAACTTCCGGCGATAGCTCGGCCGCGTGATCGGAAACGGCGCCGAGAGGATCAGGTCGGGATCGTCTTCCTGCTGGGTGCGGGCGTGATGCTGCAAATGATAGCGGCGATAGGCCTTGGTCTCGGCGAAAACCGGCCAGGCGCAGAACCACTGGCTGAGCAACAGGTTCAGTTTTTCGCCCTTTGCGAGGCAGCCATGGGCGCCGTCATGCATCAGGATCGCGAGCCCAAGCTGGCGCGAGCCGATGATCGCAACCGCCAGGATGAAGGTAAGCGGATTGGGCCATACCGCCACCATCGCGATCGAACCCAAAATCAATATCCATGCATGCGCGATCAGGGCGACGCTCTTCCAGGTCGACCGCGTACGGACCTCGACGAGCTCCTGCTCGCTCATGATGTCGCGGGCGCGCATGCGAAGTGCGGTCATGGCGTTTTCTCCTCAGCCCTCGGACGAATCGCCGGGAACGGAATTCCCTGTTTTGACGAGCCTGAGCCGCGCGGTTTCGGGCTGCGCATCGGCCTGCGGGCCAAGCAGGCGCAGCATCTCGGCAGCGAGGTCATCGGCGGAGCGGCCCATCGCCTGGCCTTCCAGGGTGACGCCGATCGCGATGGTCCAGAATCGCCGCGCGCTGATTTCGGGATCGAGCCGCGTCTGCCAGCCGCGCGCCGCCATCTCGGCCGCATAGGCGCGCAAGCCCTCGGCGTGCAGCCGCTCCACCGTCCGCTCCACCAGCGGCGCCAGATCCTGGCGGCGCCGGGTCAGCGTCATCGCTTCGACGAAAAAGCCGACGGCATCCGCCCCCATCACGCTGTCGACCAGCGCGCGTGTGTAATCCGGCGGCGAGAGTTGTTTGCCGGCATGCTGCTCGGCCGCGCGCGCCACATAGAGCACGTCACGGCAGGCGGCTTCGACGAACAGCGCTTCCTTGGTGCGAAAGTAATAGGTGATCTGGCTCGGAAAGGCGTCGGCCGCAGCCGCAATCGCGGCAATCGAAACCGCCGCCAGTCCTTGCTCCTTGAACAGCCGGCTCGCGGTATCGAGCAG
>JBKJUA010000296.1:0-4917 GCA_046590305.1 Bradyrhizobium sp. | reverse complement strand
CACCTGCGCATTTCTGGTGCGGGGCGACAGCGAGCCCAGCACCACGGCGGCGCCGCCATGCTGGCGTTTGATCAGCTCGGCGATGGCATAGACCTCGTCGGCCGAGAACGCGACAATTGCGGTGCGCCGCGGCTGCCGCGTCAATTTGCGGTCGCCGGAGAATTCCAGCTGCGACAGCCGCGGCCTTGTGACGATGGAGGCGCCGGGCAACAGCCGCTCGATGATCGGGCGCATGGTGGCGGCGCCGAGCAGCAGCGTCTCGTCGCGGCCGCGCCGGTGCAAAATGCGATCGGTGAAGACATGGCCGCGTTCCAGATCGGCGGCGATCTGGATTTCATCGACTGCGAGGAACGAGACATCGAGATCCCGCGGCATCGCCTCCACGGTGGAGACCCAGTAGCGCGCCTTCGGCGGCTTGATCTTCTCTTCGCCGGTGATCAGCGCGACCAGCTCGACGCCGACCTTGTCGACGATCTTGTTGTAGACCTCGCGCGCCAGCAGGCGCAGCGGCAGGCCGATTACGCCGGAGGAATGCGCCACCATCCGTTCGATCGCGAGGTGAGTCTTGCCGGTATTGGTCGGCCCCAGCACCGCGGTGACGCCGGCGCCGGGCGCGCGGTCATGCGCCTGATTGGACGAGAATGACGGATAGGCCATGTTTTATTGAGTTTCTGCGTCGCGCGTGTTTTGGGATTTGTTTCATAATGCGACGCCCTGCAGTCGCGGCTTAAGTTCTGGAACGAGTCCGGAACGAATCGCGCCCGAATCGCTGACTCATTCCGGATGTCGTTACGTTCACCGCAACATGTCGGCACAACACCTCGTCACGGCACTAGATCAAGTTTGGCGTGGGGCGACAAGCGAGCGAATACAGGTCGAATCCCTAAAGTTTTTGAGAGCGCGGAGTCGAATCAGAAGCGGACGAGAGTCAATGGGGATTCCGTCATTCCGGGGCGCGCGTTAGCGCGAACCCGGAATCTCGAGATTCCGGGTTCGATGCTTTGCATCGCCCCGGAATGACGAGACAGGATCTCACTGCGTCTTCGCGACCCGCGGCGGCGTCGCGGTGGTGATGAAATGGGTGGCCTCCAGCAAAGCGGGGCCGAGCGGGGTTGGTATCTTCATCCAGAACGGCACCAGGATACGGGTTCCCGCGACCGGCGCGAACGCGATCTCGATATTGCGCTGGGCGGCGAGGTATTTGATGACCGGGCGGTCCGGGATGTAGCCGGACACCGGCGTGAAATACACCGCGCAGACCAACACCGGGCCCTGATAGCCCTTCTCGGCCTTGACGGTTTCCATGCGTTTGAAGTCGAGCTTCAGGTCGTAGCGCATGCGGCCGTCGAAAATCCCGGCGCTGACGCGGCACGACTCCGGCGACATGAGATCTGCCGTGCCTGGCACGCGCAGCATCGATCCCGTCATCGGGTCATAGACGCCGCGGCGATGCGCGTCGGTGATGGGCAGCCGGTCGGCATCGACGGGCGGTTCCGGCTCGATGGCGAATTCCTTGATGGTGCCGCTGGTCAGGACCATGCGGATGGATTCTTTCTTCTTCGCGGTCGTGGTCGACGCCGAATAATTGGTCGGGACCAGCGCGCCTGCCACCACCCGGCCCTGCGAAGCACCGGTGCCGGAGCCGCCGGAAAAGGAGTTCAACAGGCCCGAGGTGCCGCCGGAGGCGGCAGCGGAGAACGAATCGTCGGATATTTCGATATTCCAGCCGCCCTTGCCTACGGGAACCCCCGACAGCGTCACCTCATAGCGCGCCTCCAGCCGCCCCTGCGCCAGGGCCGAACCCGGCAGGCCGGACAGCATGACCGCGCCCAGAACCAGCGAAAGCCCGAAACAAAGCCCGCCCGGCGCCCGCAAGGGAACTCCGGCCGGCCGGGACGAAATCATGCAGGGGGTGGTCACTGAAGGTCGATCCTCAACTCGGCGCTTGGAATGTATCATTCAGGCCAAAATGTCCGGCAAGCAATGCATTGGCGCCCGGCCCCCTGATGTCGGCGGCGAATACGCCGAATATATGATGGCGAAACCGTCCGAATGCCCTTGCGAACAAGCCTTTCCCGCCCGCTTTGGCGATCTTTCGCACGGGCCGAACCTTGCAAAACCTTGACGCCCCGCCGCTCTCCCCCTATACGTCCGCGGTTCCTGAAATGGACGTGAATTTGAACCCCCGCGCCGCGCCCTCATGGGGCTGACGGATGGGTCGGGGATGGAAGAGGATTTTGCACGATGTCCCGGCGCTGCGAACTGACGGCCAAGGGCCCCATGGTGGGCCACAAGGTGAGCCACTCCAACATCAAGACCAAGCGCCGGTTCCTGCCGAACCTGTGCAACGTCACCTTCATCTCGGACGCGCTCGGCCGCAACGTGCGCCTGCGGGTCTCGACCAACGCCATCAAGTCGGTCGATCATCGCGGCGGCTTCGACGCCTTCCTGATCAAGGCCAAGGGCCCCGAACTGTCGCAGAAGGCGCTGCTGCTGAAGAAGGCGATCGAGAAGAAGATCGCAACAACCGCCGCACCGGAAGCGGCGGCGAGCTGAGGTTTTCGGCGAATCCTGCTTCGGGTTTGAGAATTTTGGACGGCCGGATCGCGAGACCCGGCCGTTTTTGTTTGAGCGCGTGCAGAGATTAAAAATCTCGCAAACGTCAGGTCGAGCCACCGGGGGCACGCGGCAGGCCCTCAAACAAAAAATGCGAAAACAACCCCATGTACAGTAGGGCGGACCCCCGACTCGCCGCTCTCGCGCTGCGCTGCAACAAGGAGCCGGAGAAGGAAATTCTCTCCAACCCGACACCGACCTGGTTTCATCCCCAACGATAAAGTTCGTCATGGCGACGAGTGCGGCTACCGCCGCGCAACTACCCGCACTTCCATTCCGCGTGCCAGCCGTTCAGCGAATCACCACGAGGTAGTCTTGAACAACCGGTTGCCATCGACAGGGTCCAACAAGCATATCCGCTACATTCAGCAGACCATGCCTAACGGACCGAACTCGATAGCCTTCCACACCTCCAGCACGATCGAGAGAATGAAGGACGCAGACAAAGTTAAGATAGAACGGACGAAGGGTTTATTTGGGCAAGTGAAGCGGGAATTTCCCGACGCCGCGCATCATTTCAAAATTTTCTTCAACGACAGAAACAAGGCGAGGGTGATTTACAAGTTCAATGGCAACATTAGCTTCGTGAAGAATGTAAAAAATGCTTGATGATTACGAGTTTTATCAAGGCGTCGTCCTCCGACAGCTTGCCGTGGAGAGCGACTATTCAATTTCATTCCGACCATTCTTGCGCGAAGGCCGTATTAACGCGTTCGTTGTGAACGGCAGGGTTGGCGTTTATGTCAAGCATTCCTCGAAGCGAATGTCGCCATGGCGATTCACGTTCACCATCGATCAAGCAGCTGATCTCCTTGACTTAGAACATAAGTTTATGGACTCATTTGTTGTCTTTGTTTGCGGAACAGATGGCCTTGTTGCATTGTCGTTTGCCGACCTGCATACGATCGTGAGTTTTCAGGAAAGCGAGAATGCTTGGGTGAGCGTGTCTCGACCGCCGCGCGCTCAGTATGACATCGCCGGAAATCGCGGTGAATTGAAGTACAAGGTTGCTAGTACCTACTATCCGAAGTGACTGAGTCATATTTGCACTATCGTGCGGTGTTGCGGCGTGATTCAAGATGGCATGATAGCCGATGCCATGAAAGTCCGGCTGCGGCCGGGAGATCGCGAGATCCTTGAGGCGCGGTTGCGCGCCGGCAGTACCGAGCAGCGGCAGCTGTTGCGGATACGGATCGTGTTGGAGGCGGCCGACGGGCACGCGACACGGGAAATCGCCCGCGAGTTGGAGACGACGCCGACCACGGTCAGCTTGTGGCGTATCCGCTACGCGCTGGAAGGCCTTGATGGGCTGGAGGATCGGCTTCGGTCCGGTACCCCGCCGATTTACGGAGAGGCGACTGATCAGCGCATTCGCACGGTTCTCGACCAACCGCCGCCCAAGGGTTTTGCACGCTGGAACGGGCCATTGATCGCGCGGGCTTTGGGTGACGTCGATGTGCAGTATATTTGGCGATCACTGCGCAAGCAGAAGATCGATCTGGCCGGACGCAAAAGCTGGTGCGAGAGCAACGACCCGGATTTTGCGGCAAAGGCTGCTGATGTGGTCGGCCTCTATCTGGCACCGCCGAAGAACGCGATTGTTCTGTGCGTCGATGAGAAACCGTCGATCCAGGCACTTGAACGGGCACAGGGTTATTTGAAACTGCCGAACGGACGCGCCCTGACCGGGCAAAGCCACGACTACAAACGGCATGGCACGACAACCCTGTTTGCCGCCTTTGAGGTCGCTACCGGCAAGGTCAGAGCCGCACACAAGAAACGCCGGCGCCGCAAGGAATTCCTCGATTTCATGGATGACATCGTCGCCGCCTATCCAAGGGCGCGGCTCAAGGTCGTCCTCGACAATCTGAATACACACCAGAAGAACGACGAATGGCTGAAACGTCACCCGCTTGTGACATTCCACTTTACGCCGACACGCGCCTCGTGGCTCAATCAGGTCGAGGCTTGGTTCTCCATCTTGCAGGGCCAGTCGCTGACCGGCGCATCGTTCACCTCAGTCGAGCAACTAAAGCAGCACATCAATGCCTTCATCAAAGCCTACAATAAAGATGCGGAACCGTTCATATGGACAAAATCCAAGGTCCACCAGCGCCGCGTCAAAGGGCGGCGTCTTAGTGACTTATGATTCCGGGTACTAGGTGCAGCATGCCGATGCCGAACTAACGGACTTATGCGCCCCCGGCCGTCTTGACGCGCGAAAGGTCGCAACCGGGCTCGGCATATTGGGTCCGCCGCAACCCCTCGCGGTCTGTCACCACGACCGGCCGGCAACGCGCC
>JBKJUA010000289.1:0-5358 GCA_046590305.1 Bradyrhizobium sp. | reverse complement strand
TTGGCGGCCTCGATCATCTGCGCCAGACAGCCCGGCGTGTTCAGCACCAGCTCGTCCGGCAGCACCACCGCGAACGGCTCGTTGCCGACGATGTCGCGCGCACACCACACCGCGTGGCCGAGCCCGAGCGGCGCCTGCTGCCGGGTGAAACTGGTGGCGCCGGCGGCGGGTTGGTCGCGCGCCAGGATTTCGATCTCGGCCTTCTTGTTGCCACGCGCCGCCAGCGTGGTGTCGAGCTCGAACATGCAGTCGAAATGGTCCTCGATCACGCCCTTGTTGCGGCCGGTGACGAAGATGAAATGTTCGATGCCGGCCTCCTTGGCTTCGTCGAACACATACTGAATCAGCGGCTTGTCGACGATGGTCAGCATTTCCTTCGGCATCGCCTTGGTGGCGGGCAGGACGCGGGTGCCGAGGCCGGCGACCGGGAAGACGGCTTTGCGGATTTTCATGAGGGGTCGGGATGCCTTTGAGGGAGCGTGGGAAAATGGAGTCTGGGGAACGTGCGTTTTGACCGCACGTTGGTAACCGGTTTGCAGCCGGGAACAAAGGCGGATGTATGATGATGGTTCCCTGATAATCCCTTGATAGTCTCTTGGCCTGCCAGCAAAACAGGCAAGAAGCAAAATCCGGCCTTTGTTAAGCTATTGGAAACCGTGGCAGGGCCTTCTGGCCCGAGGTTAGCGGCACAACATTTTGGGGAACGACGGGACATGCGGCGGACGGGACCATCGAGATTGAACCGGGCCGGCGCGGTCGTAATTGCAACGACGCTCTTGTTCGCCAACGAGGCCATGTTCGGCAAGGCCTCGGCTCAATCCTCCGGAGGTGGGCATCCCAACCTGTTCGGCAACATGTTCTCCGGCCAGAAGTCCGCAGCGCCGGCGCAACCTGCGCCCGCCGCGAGCAGCCCCCCGTTGCCGTGGACCGGCGAGGATGGCGCCTCCGGCCATCCCACCATGACCGCATCCGCGATCCGCGAGGCGGCGGCGAATTTCAACAATTGCGTTGCCGGCATGTGGCCCGATGCCGCCAAGCGCAACATTTCGCAGGCCAGCTTCCAGCGCTTCATCGCCGGGCTCGCGCCCGATCTGCGCATCATGGACCTGATGGATTCGCAGCCGGAATTCACCAAGTCGGTCTGGGATTACCTCGACATTCTCGTCAACGACAACCGCATGGCCAAGGGCCGCGAGGTGCTCGCCAAATACAAGCCGCAGTTCGACGCCGCGGAGAATGCCTACGGCGTCGACCGCTACATCATCGCCTCGATCTGGGGCATCGAATCGAATTATTCGACGATGATGGGCGATCGCAGCGTGCTGAATTCAACCGCGACGCTGGCCTGCATCGGCCGCCGCCAGAAATATTTCAGGGACGAATTCCTCTCGGCGCTGGAAATCCTGCACCGCGGCGATTTGCGCCCCGAGCAGTTGCGCGGTTCCTGGGCCGGCGCGTTCGGCCCGACGCAGTTCATGCCGACCTCGTTCAAGCGCTTTGCGGTGGACGCCGACGGCGATGGCCGCCGCGACGTGGTCGACAATCCCGCCGACCTGATCGCATCGACCGCCAACAACCTGAAAAAGTCCGGCTGGCAGGCCGGCCAGACCTGGGGCTTCGAAGTCGTGATGCCCAAAAACTTCAACTACATGCTGGCCGATCGCGCCAAGGCGATGACAATCACACAATGGGAGCAGCTCGGGCTCACCCGCGCCGGCGGCAAGTCTTTCCCGAATCCGGCTGACAAGGCCTATTTGCTGGCCCCGGCCGGCGCCGAGGGGCCGGGCTTCCTGATGCTGCAGAACTTCCGGGTGATCATGAAATACAACCCGGCGGAAGCCTATGCGCTGGCGATCGGCCATTTCGCCGACCGGCTGCGCGGCGGCGCCCCGTTCGTGCAGCCCTGGCCGCGGCAGGAACGCACGCTGTCACGCGCCGAGCGGCTGGAACTGCAGCAGCTTTTGGCCCAGCGCGGCTTTTATCGCGGCACCCCGGACGGCCAGTTCGGCGGTCATACCCGCGAGGCCCTACGCGGCTTCCAGGCCTCGATCGGGGCCCCGGCAGACGGATTTGCCTCCTCAGGTGTGCTGGAGCGGCTCAGGAGCCGGTAAAAAGCCGCTTCCCGCCGGCGAAAGTAACCTTAATCAGGACATTTCCGACCGATCTTGACGGAGGCGGCCGATGCCCGGTGTATGGCGGGAAATCTGCCCGCTTGCGGCCTGATTCCGCTATTATAGCGATGGCCTGATCCTGAAATTGCGATCGATCCGAATGCAAAAGCCGAAGTCCTTTTTCCGGGTGGTGTTCACCGAAAGCGGTCCGCTGATCGCGCTGGCGGTTGCGGTCGCGTTGCTGGTCGGGATCGTCGGGCCGGCATCCGCGCAGTTTTTCAATTTTGGCGGACCACCCCGGCAGGCGCCGCCGCAGCGTGGCGGCGGCTGGTTCGGCGGCGACCTGTTCGCGCCATTTCAACAGCCCGCGCCACAGCGGCCGCAGGATTCCTCCCGGGCGCCGCCGCCTCCGAAGCGCGACGCGGCGATCGTTCCGGAGCGCAACGTGCTGGTGCTCGGCGACGCCATGGCGGACTGGCTCGCTTACGGTCTCGAAGATGCCTATTCCGAACAACCGGACATGGGCGTGATCCGCAAGCACAAGACCGTCTCCGGCCTGATCAGGTACCAGCCCAGGGGCGAGCCGGCCGACTGGGCCGCCGCGGCGAAAGCCATCCTCGCCGGCGAGAAGCCGGATGCCATCATCGTCATGCTCGGGCTCAACGACCGCGCCGCGATCCGCGAGCCGCTAGCCGACAAGCCCAAGAAAGAGGGCGACAAGAAGGATCCGCGCGCCAAGAGCGATATCAAGACCGATGCCAAGCCCGGCGATGCGAAACAAGCGGCGAAGCCGGATGATGTGGCCGATGCCAAGCCGAAGCCCGAAAGCAAGCCGGCCGATGCCGACGCCGATGATGCCGACGCCGATGTGCCGTCGATCGTCGCGCCGGAGAAAAGCGGCCGCGCCGGCGGCCTCCATGAGTTTCGCGATGAGCGCTGGGTCGAACTTTACGTCAAGAAGATCGAGGAGATGATCGCCGTGATGAAATCAAAGGGGGTCCCGGTACTGTGGGTCGGCCTGCCCGCGGTGCGCGGCCCCAAGGCGATGTCAGACGCGCTGTTCCTGAATTCGCTGTATCGCGACGCCGCCGGCAAGGCCGGTATCACCTATGTCGACGTCTGGGACGGATTTGTCGACGAAGCCGGCCGCTTCCTGCAGCAGGGCCCCGACTTCGAAGGCCAGATCCGCCGGCTGCGCGCCGCGGACGGCGTGTATTTCACCAAGGCAGGCGCGCGCAAGCTCGCCCATTATGCCGAGCGCGAGATTACCCGGCTGATGGCGGCGCGTTCCGGGCCGATTGCGTTACCGACCGAACCCTCGACACCCGATGCCAATGAGCTGCCCGGTCAGCCGGCGCCGCGTCCGCTGGCCGGACCGATCGTGCCGCTGGTGGCCTCCTCCGTCGGCACCGATCAATTGCTTGGCGGTCCCGGCTCGCGGCCGGCCGCGGTCGATGCGCTGGCGGCGCGCACGCTGGTCAAGGGCGAGCCGCTGGCGCCGCCCGCCGGTCGCGCCGATGATTTTGCCTGGCCACGCCGCGAGGTCGGCCGTGAACAGGCCAAGGGTGATACGCCGGTGGCGTCGACAGCGCCGGATGGAACGATGGCCACTCCGGCAGCCGCGCCGCCGAAGCCCGTGGTCAAGAGACTCCGTCCGGCACAATCAGAGCCGCCGGCAATAGGGAACTTCTTCGGATTTGGTGCTGCACCGCGCCAGGTTGCGCCACCGCCACCGCCGCCGCCATCCCGCGGACCGTTCGCTCCGGCGGCACCGCGTCCGCCGGGCAATGTCGGGCGCTCCGCATCGGTCCCGGGCGTATTCGCGCGCTGACCAAATACCATGAGTCATTCCGGGGCGATGCGAAGCATCGAACCCGGAATCTATCGCTTTAGCTACAATCGCTGCCTTCCGGGTCTGCGTCTGTCGGCGCATCCCGGAATGACGAGAACCGCGTAGCCTCAATACCGCCAGCGCTGCGGCGGACGGCGCGGCGGACGCGTCATCAGCATCGCCAGCGCGAAGCCGATGCCGCCTGCGATCAGCAGCGCACTCAACGGATTGTCCTGCACCCTCTTCGCCACGGCTTCCGAACCCTCACGAAGGGTTTCGCCGCTGTTCTCATAGGCATCCTTAGCGAGACCCGCGGCGGCATCGGTGGCGTCGCGCGCGGCATCCTTGGCCTGGCCGTACAGGTTCTGCACCGTGCCGGCGGCCTCGCGAACGCTGCCTGAAGCCTCGGTCTGGGCATCGCCGGTGATCTTGCCAGCGGCACCCTCGACCTTACCGGCGAAATCCTTGGCCGTTCCGGCAATTCGATCCTTGTCCATCATGTTTACTCCTGAGCTGATTCTCACGGAGCTAACTGACGAAACCCGCTCCGGTTCCGGAGCCCTTTCGTTTCGCGAAAACGCGCTACAGAATAAGTCCACCGTCGACGATCAACGTTTGCCCGACGATGTAGGACGACAGCGGCGAGGCCAGGAACAATGCCGCGCCCGCCATGTCGGCCGGCGTACCCAGCCGCTTCAGCGGGATCCGCTCGATCGCGCCCTCGAGCCGCTTCGGATTGGCCGTCGTCACCTTGGTCATCTTGGTATCGACCAGCCCGGGCGCGATGCCATTGACGCGAATGCCGTCCTCGGCCCATGCCTGCCCGAGCGTCCGGGTCAGGCCCATGGCGCCGGTCTTCGAGGCATTGTAGGCCGGATTACCCTTTGTCGAATGATAGGCGGCGGTCGAACTGACAATGATCAGCGAGCCCTTCGCTGCGCTCAGCATGTCATAGAATTTGCCGGCGCAGGCCATCAGGCTCATCAGGTTGACCTCAAGCACCTTGCGAAATCCGTCCATTTCGAATTCGCCGCGCCGGTAGATCACCGCACCCTGCGCCAGCACCAGCACATCGAGCCGGTCGAATGACGGCTTGAAATTCTCGATCGCTTTGGGATCGCCGACGTCGAGCCGCGCGTAATCCAGGCCATCGAGATCCGATCCTTCATCCGGCGAATAATCCTTTGCCGAAGCGCGGGTGCCGCAGACATGCACGCGCGCGCCCCTGCTGCGAAACGCCTGGGCGATGCCGTTGCCGATGCCGCTGGAGCCGCCGACCACGAGAACCTGCCTGGCCCTGAAATCCAGTTCGTTCATCGCGCACCTCCCGTTCTTGCCCTGGTTTGACCTCTCTGGGGATCGGTGCCAGCCTTGTCAATCCTGCAAGCCCCGCAGCCTCATCCTCAGCGAGTCTCC
>JBKJUA010000216.1:0-5168 GCA_046590305.1 Bradyrhizobium sp. | reverse complement strand
GCGGCGGCCGACAAGGTGGTGCTGATGCTGAACTGGTACGTCTATGGCGAGCACGCGCCGTTCTATTACGGCAAGGCCAAGGGCATCTATGCCGCCGAAGGCATCGACCTCGAAATCCAGGAAGGCCGCGGCTCGGCCGCGACCACCCAGGCCGTGGCCGCCAAGACCGCCCATTTCGGCTATGTCGACGTGCCCACCATGATGCGCGCGGCCGTCAAGGGCGCGCCGATCGTTTCCACCGGCGTGCTGCTGCAGACCAGCCCGATGTCGGCGATGGGCTTTGCCGAGAAGAACATCAGGAAGCCCGAGGATATCAAGGGCAAGACGGTGGCGATCACGCCGGCGGATTCGATGACCCAGATCTGGCCGCTGTTCCTGAAGAAGACCGGGCTGAAGGAGGCCGACTTCAAGACAGTGGCCGGCGACGGCCAGACCAAACTGAACGCCGTGATCAACGGCCAGGCCGACCTGCTGCTCGGCTACGTCATGGACCAGTCGATGAAGATCAAGGACGCCACCGGCAAGGACGTCTTCCCGATCAAGTTCGCCGACTACGGCATCAACATGATTTGCTCGGGCCTGGTCGCCAATACCGACTACGTCAAGGCCAATGCCGACCTGGTGAAGCGCTTCATGTCGGCTTCGACCAAGGCGGTTGAAGCCGCCGAGAAGGACCCCAAGGGCGCGGCGCAGGCGATCCTCGACGCCAATCCAAAGGGCGGCAAGATCGAAACCCTGACCCAGGGCTTTGAGCTGACGATCCCGCTGTACCGCACGGCCGAAACCAAGGGCAAGCGCCCGTTCCAGGTCACCGATGCGAACATGGCCGACAGCGTCAATCTGATGGTCGAGTATGGCGGGCTCGAAGCCAAGGCCAAGGATAATCCGAAGGCGTTTTATACCAACGATTATCTGCCGAAGTAGCAGATGCGTCATTCCGGGGCAGTCCGCAGGACAGAACCCGGAATCTCGCGATTCCGGGTTCGATGCTTCGCATCGCCCCGGAATGACGGTGCCTCAATCGCAAACGGACCTTGCTGAATGAACGCAGCGACCAATCCAGCCGGCGTCAATCCATCGGCAGCGCATCTTCGCGTGGTGTCCGACCGCGTGGCCGGTGGCAAGCCCGGCATCACGCTTTCAGGCGTGTCCAAGACCTACCGGTCGCGCGATGGCGACGTGCCGTCGCTGAAGCCGCTGGATTTCCACATCAATGCTGGCGAGTTCTTCGTCGTGGTCGGACCGTCCGGCTGCGGCAAGTCCACGCTGCTGAAGATGATCTCGGGCCTGCTGGCGCCCTCGACCGGCGAAGTGTTCGTCGAGGGCGAAGCCGTCACAAAACCGCATGGCAATGTCGGCATCGTGTTCCAGAATTCGCTGCTGCTGCCATGGCGCAACATCCTCGCCAATGTGATGCTGCCGATCGACATGAAGGGCCTGCCGCGCGACGAATATCTGCCACGCGCCAAGGATCTGCTGAAGATGGTCGGCCTCGAAGGCTTTGAGAAAAAGCTGCCGTGGCAATTATCCGGCGGCATGCAACAGCGGGCCTCAATCTGCCGGGCGCTGGTGCACGATCCCAAGATCATGCTGATGGACGAGCCGTTCGGCGCGCTCGACGCCATGACGCGCGAGCGCATGAATCTCGAACTGATGCGGATCCAGCGCGAGACCGGCAAGACCGTGCTCTTGATCACCCATTCGATCCCGGAAGCCGTGTTCCTCGCCGACCGCGTGCTGGTCATGACCGAACGGCCGGGATCGATCGCCGCGATCTATGAAGTGCCGCTGCCGCGGCCGCGCTCGCTCGACGCCATGGCCGATCCCGTTTTCACCGAGCTGGTGCAGCGCATCCGCAAGCATTTCTTCACCCAGAGCACGCTGGACTAAAGGCAGGAACCTCATGCCGCCACGTATTGCCGTGCGAGACATTTCATTCTTCGAGCGGCCGATCCCGTTCGCAAAGCCGTTCCGGTTCGGCAGCGTGGTCATTACCTCGTCCGTGCAGGTGTTCGTGCGCGCCGAAATCGAGATCGAAGGCAAGGGGACTTTCGTCGGCGCCGGCGCCGAAATGATGGCTTCCAAATGGTTCGACAAGCGCGTGCATCTGTCGCCGCAACAGACCGTCGATGGATTACGCCGCGCGCTGGCGATCGCGCGCGAGCTTTATCTGGCGCGATCCGGCTTCGACGCCGCGTTCGGGCACCACGCCGCCGTCATCGCCGCGCAGGTCGAGGCCTGCGCGAAAGAGGATATCCCGCCGCTCGCCGCCGGCTTCGGGCCCGCCGAGATCGACAAGGCGATTCTCGACGCCCTGCTACGCGGGCTTGGTCTCAACTTCTTCGACGGCATGGCGCAAAATATCGCCGGGATCGATGCGCGGCTGTCGCCCGACCTCGGCGATGCCGACATCGCGCAATTCCTGCGCGGGCGTCAGCGGCTGGAGCGCGTCGCGGTCCGCCACACCGTCGGCATGGACGACCAGGTCGAAGGCGAGGGCGGCGTTGCCGATATCAACGAAAATGCCGGCGCGCGCTATTTCAAGCTCAAGCTCAACGGCGATCCCGAAAACGACGCGGCGCGGCTGATCCGGATCGGCGCTGAACTGGCGACCCTGCCGCATGATTACAGCGTCACGCTGGATGCCAATGAGCAGTATGCCGATCTGGCAGCCCTTGGGGCACTGGTCGAACGACTCGACCGCGACGCGGCGCTAAAGCCGATCGCGACCAAATTGCTCTATATCGAGCAGCCGATGCCGCGGGACAGTTTCAGGAAAGCGCCGCTCGGCGCGTTGTCCCGGCGCGACATCATCATCGACGAAGCCGATGATTCCTACGATGCCTTTCCGGCCGCTCGCGCGCTCGGCTATCGCGGCATCTCCTCGAAATCCTGCAAGGGCATCTACAAGTCTGTGGTCAACGCCACCCGCGCCGCCAAATGGAGCGCGGATGGTGAGCGGTACTTCATTTCGGGCGAGGACCTGACCTGTCAGGCCGGGCTCGGCGTGCAGCAGGATCTGGCGCTGGGCGCGCTGATCGGCGTCACCCATGCCGAGCGCAACGGCCATCATTATGTCGACGGCTTTGCCGAGACCCCGGCTGCGGAGGCAGAGGCGTTTCTGTCGGCGCATCCCGATCTCTACTTGCGCGACGGCCAAAAAATCCGGCTGTCGATCCATGACGGCGATCTCCTGACGGGATCGCTGACGTCGCCGGGCTTCGCCTCGAACGTTCATCCGGAGTGGACGGCGTTGTCGCCGCTTCAGCAGCCAAAAGCAAGAATCCTGCAGGAGCAATCAGTATGACGACGCACCGCCTCGGCGTGATCATGAACGGTGTCACGGGCCGCATGGGGCTGAACCAGCATCTGATCCGCTCGATCGTCGCGATCCGCGATTCCGGCGGCGTGCTGCTCGGCAATGGCGACCGCATGATGCCGGATCCGGTTCTGGTGGGCCGCGACGCCGAGAAAATCGAGGGGTTGGCCAAACGCTTCAATGTGACGCGCTGGACCACCGACCTCGACGGCGCCCTGCGGGACGAGAGCGACACCATCTTCTTCGACGCCGCGACCACGCAGGCGCGCCCGTCGCTGCTGACCAGGGCGATCAATGCCGGCAAGCATGTCTATTGCGAGAAGCCGATCGCGACCAACCTCGACGAGGCGGTGGCGGTGCTGAAACTCGCCGCCGCCAAGGGCCTTAAGCATGGCACCGTGCAGGACAAGCTGTTCCTGCCGGGCCTCAAGAAGCTCGCCTTCCTGCGCGATTCCGGCTTCTTCGGCCGGATACTCTCGGTGCGCGGCGAATTCGGCTATTGGGTGTTCGAGGGCGACTGGCAGGAAGCACAGCGGCCGTCGTGGAATTACCGCAGCGAGGACGGCGGCGGCATCATTCTGGACATGGTCTGCCACTGGCGCTACGTGCTCGACAATTTGTTCGGCGATGTCGAGAGCGTCAGCTGCCTCGGCACCACAGATATTCCCGACCGCTGGGACGAGAAGGGCAAGAAGTACAAGGCGACGGCGGATGATTCCGCTTACGCCACCTTCAAGCTCAAGGGCGGCGTCATCGCGCATATCAACATGTCCTGGGTGACGCGGGTCTACCGCGACGACCTCGTCACCTTCCAGGTCGATGGTACCCATGGCTCGGCGGTGGCGGGGCTTTCGGATTGCGTGATCCAGGCCCGCCAGGCGACGCCGCGGCCGGTATGGAACCCGGACGAGAAGCGCACCCACGATTTCTATGCCGACTGGCAGAAGCTGCCCGATAACACCACCTACGACAACGGCTTCAAGGAGCAGTGGGAAATGTTCATTCGCCACGTCTGTGAGGACGCGCCATACAAGTATACGCTGCTGGAAGGCGCCAAGGGCGTGCAGCTTGCCGAATGCGCGCTGCAGAGCTGGCGCGAGCGGCGCTGGGTCGACGTCGCGCCGATCAAGCTGTGAGGAGGGGCTCATGAACAAACCGGTCATGTCTGTTTCGTCCCTGTCGCTGAAACTCCCGGCTGCCGGTGGAGCGATCGAGAACTATCGCCTCACGGCGTCGCGGACGTTTCCCTCAAAACTCGAGGGCACGCTGAATCGCGTGGCGTTCTCCGCGGCGCATGTGGTGGCCGATCCGCTCGCCGACGTCGATCCGTGGCTCACCTCGGCGGTCGACTGGGACCGCACCATCGCTTTTCGAGAACACATCTGGGACCTCGGCCTCGGCGTCGCCGAAGCCATGGACACCGCGCAGCGCGGCATGGGGCTGGACTGGCCGACCTCGCTGGAGCTGGTGCAGCGCTCGGTGCGCGCGGCGAAGGCGAGGGGCGGCGCGCTGGTGTTTTCCGGCGCCGGCACCGATCACCTCGCGGTGGAAGACGCGAACTCGATCGACGACGTCATCCGAGCCTATGAAGAACAGATCGCGGCGGTGGAGAAGGCGGGCGGCCGCATCATCCTGATGGCTTCACGAGCCCTGGCAAAGCTCGGCCGCAACGCCGACGATTACACAAAAGTCTATAACCACGTGCTGTCACAGGTCCGCGAACCCGTGATCATCCACTGGCTCGGCGACATGTTCGACCCGGCACTGGCGAATTACTGGGGCACCAAGAGCCTGGATACCGCGCAACGCGGTATGGGGCTGGACTGGCCGACCTCGCTCGAATTGATCC
>JBKJUA010000070.1:0-19580 GCA_046590305.1 Bradyrhizobium sp. | reverse complement strand
GCACACGAGCATACAGGGCAGCGGAGAACATCCGACATTCCCTGCGCAATGGCTCGACGGCTTATCACGCGCTCACCTCGGAGAATTCCGGCCTTTGTCGCCTCCGTCGCCCTGCGGAAACCGGCGCCCCGGCCCGGTCGGGCCTGCAGCACCTCCGCAAGACTTGACGCCTACCACTGTGAGGCGTCGGGTCCACACGCTTTTGCCGTACGCTTCGGCACCGCTCGTTCGCACGTTCCGACCGCTCACGGAGTTTATCCCGCCCTGCAATCCCGTTCCGCACACGATGCCGCCGCGTCCACCGCATCCCATCCCAGCGTTCGGTAACGATGGCCAACGCCCCTTCCTCAGGGACAGGATGGGGTGAGTCATACGGGTGATTTGCCCTTCTGGAAAAGCGAAATTTTGCCCGACGGGTTAATTTGTCGCATCGCGTCGGGTCGGGTCGGGTCGGCAGTCCATAACGAAGTGGCGGATTAAAGGGAATCCGCCCTACGCCCTGCCGGACTACCGTGGCCCTGTCAGATGCCGCGGCCCCAATAGCCGCACCAGCGGTGGATATTCCACTCGATATTCGCCTCATAGCCGGTCAACGTGCCGTATTGCGGCAGGCGCACCTCTTTACCCGCGGGATCGAAGCATTTGCCGGCGTCGGCAGCCTTTTTCACCTCGGCCGAAAGGTCGGTCATGAAGGCGAGTTGCTTCTCCATGTCCTCCCTTGTGCCGAGCCGGCCGCCGGGGCCGGGATGGCCGGGAATCTGGCGCTCCCACTTCAGCGCCAGGGTGCGCTTCAATGAGGCTTCCCATTCGGTCGGATAGGAATCGTTGACCGCGAGCCGCGACGGCACCGCGCCCAGCGAATTGAAGTCGACGGCGAAGATGATCTTCTCCTTGGGCAGGAACATCACCAGCGACGAATCGGAATGGTTGCGACCGGTGTCGACCAGTTCCAGCGTGGTACCACCGAGCTTGATGGTACGCTTGCCGACCACCGCCTCGTCGGGAATCACGACGTCGAGGCCCTTGAGCGTCGTCAGCCGCTCCTTGGCGCGCTTGTGGGCGACCACCTTGGCGCCGGCATCCTTGAACGGCTTGCCGCCGGCGATGTGATCGTAATGGTGGTGGCTGTAAATCAGATATTTAACCGGCGCCTTGGTGATCTTGCCGATTTCCTCAAGGTAGGTTTTGGCCGCCTGCGGCCGGCCGTAGCTGATCGGATCGGTGGCGATCACCCCTGCCGGCGTGACGATGAACATCGCCTGGTGGTTCTGATAGCGGAATATATAGACGTTGTCGGTGCCCTCGACCTTGGTGGTCGCAAACAGCGGCGGCGCGGCCGGTGCCGGTGCCGGCGTCTGGGCCAGCGCTATGCCGGAAAGCCCTGTCGTGACGGCCCCGATGAGAATCGTGATGAGCGTCTTGTTGTGCATGATGCGTTCCTCCCCTGCCCGATTAACCCCGCAAACCCGCCGGCATTCCCCGCTGATCCGTTGAACGTGCCCCGCGACTGCCGCGCCCGAGGATTGACCCGGCACACGAGGAACGCAACGCCGCGCGCTGCGTCAAAATGGCTTTCGGTGAGGCCGATGGATGTGCCTCGCGGATGACCGGCCGCACGGATCGCGGAACTGCAGTCGCAAGGCTATCTCTTTGCGACCCGGAATTCTGCCCGCCTTGTCGCCGTCACAAAATCGCGCCGGTCGTGCGAATAGCCTGTTCCCCGGGGATCCGCATATTCCCCTCCTCAGCGTTGCCCAACGACGTGTTGACAATCCGGCCTCCCGCCAGAAAAGGTGCGGGAAACCGCGATAAACCCCGCTCGAACAGAACAAGGCATCATGAATCCCGTCAAAGCACTCGAAAACCACGGCCAGGCCGTCTGGCTGGATTTCCTGGCCCGCGGCTTCGTCGCCAAGGGCGACCTGAAGCAGCTGATCGACACCGATGGCGTCAAGGGCGTCACCTCCAATCCGTCGATCTTCGAGAAGGCAATCGGCAGTTCGGACGAATATGACGGCGCGATCGGGAACGCCCTGGAAAAGGGCGATCGCCCGGTGGCCGAGCTGTTCGAGCATCTGGCGATCGAGGATATCCAGAATGCGGCGGACGTGCTGCGCCCGGTCTATGACCAGTTGAGGGGCGAAGACGGTTTTGTCAGCCTCGAAGTCTCGCCCTATCTGGCGATGGACACCAAAGGCACGATCGGCGAGGCCGAGCGGCTGTGGAAGGATGTCGCTCGCAAGAACCTGATGGTCAAGGTGCCGGCGACGCCGGAAGGCCTGCCCGCAATCCAGCATTTGATCGGCAAGGGCATCAGCATCAACATCACGCTGCTGTTCTCGCAGAAGGTCTATGTGCAGGTCGCCGAGGCCTATCTCGCGGGCCTGGAAAAGCTCGTCAAAGGCGGTGGCGATCCCGCACGCGTCGCCAGCGTCGCCTCCTTCTTCGTCAGCCGGATCGACAGTGCGGTCGACAAGGAACTCGACGAGAAAGTCGCGCGCGCCAACGACCCCAGCGAGAAGGAGCGCCTGAGTGCGCTGAAGGGCAAGGTCGCCATCGCCAACGCCAAGATGGCCTACCAGGATTACAAGCGGCTGTTTTCCGGCGCGCGCTGGGACAAGCTTGCCGCCAAGGGCGCCAAGCCGCAGCGGCTGCTGTGGGCCTCGACCGGCACCAAAAACAAGGAGTACAGCGATGTGCTCTATGTCGAGGAGCTGATCGGTCCCAACACCATCAACACCGTGCCGCCGGCGACGCTCGATGCCTTCCGCGACCACGGCACGCCGCGCGACAGCCTCGAAGAAAACATCGAGGATGCGAGACACGTCCTTTCCGGGCTCGAAAAATCCGGCATTTCGCTCGACGCTATCGCCGCCGAACTGGTCAGGGACGGGGTCAGGCTGTTTGCCGACGCCGCCGACAAGCTTTACGGCGCGGTCGCGCACAAGCGCGCCAGCGTGCTCGGCGCAGGCATCGACCGTCAGCAGTTGAAGCTGGGCAGCACCCTTGCCAAGGCGGTCGAGAAGGCCACCGAGGAATGGCGCGCATCGGCAAAGATCCGCCGGCTCTGGCAGCACGACAAATCGGTCTGGTCAGGGAGCGACGAACACAAATGGCTGGGCTGGCTCAACAGCGCCGGGGCCGCCAATATCGCCGACTACGAGGATTACGCGCAGCGCGTGAAGGGACAGAACTTCACCGACGCCGTGGTGCTCGGCATGGGCGGATCGAGCCTCGGTCCGGAAGTGCTGGCAGAAACATTCGCGAAGCCACCCGGCTTCCCGAAACTGCACGTGCTGGACTCGACCGATCCCGCGCAGGTCCGCACCCTGCAGGCCCAGGTCAATCTCGCCAACACCGTGTTCATCGTCTCCAGCAAATCCGGCGGCACCACCGAGCCCAACGCGATGAAGGACTATTTCTTCGCGCGTGTGTCGGAGACCATCGGCGCCGACAAGGCCGGCCACCGCTTCATCGCCGTGACCGACCCCGGCTCGTCGCTGGAGAAGGTCGCGACCAGGCAGGGCTTTGCCCGCATCTTCCATGGCGATCCCACGATCGGCGGACGCTACTCCGTGCTGTCGCCGTTCGGGCTGGTGCCGGCCGCGACCGCCGGCATCGATGTCCGCACCCTGATCCAGCATACGCTCGCCATGATCCGCTCCTGCGGACCCGACGTGCCCCCGCACGAAAATCCCGGCGTGCAGCTTGGCCTGGCCTTGGGGCTGGCCGGGCTCGAAGGCCGCGACAAGGTCACCCTCCTCTCATCGGCGAAGATTGCCGATTTCGGCGCCTGGGCCGAGCAGCTGATCGCGGAATCCACCGGCAAGGAAGGCAAGGGGCTGATCCCGGTCGACGGTGAGCCGCTTGGCGATCCCGCACTCTACGGCCGCGACCGGTTCTTCATCGACCTCCGCACCGAAGGCGAGGACGACGCCGCGCATGACGCGAAGCTGGCCGCGCTGGAGGCGGCCGGGCATCCCGTGGTCCGCATCGTCATGAAATCGATCGACCATATCGGCCAGGAATTCTTCCGGTTCGAGATGGCGACCGCGGTGGCGGGTGCGGTGCTCGGCATCAATCCGTTCAACCAGCCCGACGTCGAGGATGCCAAGATCAAGACGCGCGAGCTGACCACGGCGTTCGAGAAGACAGGAAAACTGCCTGCGGAAAAGCCTGTCATCTCCACCGCCGGGGCCGATCTCTATACCGATGACAGGAACGCCGCCGACCTGCGCAAGGCCGGCGCCAATGGCGATCTCGGCTCCTGGCTCAAGGCCCATCTCGCCCGCGCCGGCACGGACGATTACGTGGCGTTGCTTGCCTATATCGAACGCAACGCCGATCATATCAACAGCCTGCAAAACATGCGGCTCGCGGTGCGCGACAAACGCCATGTCGCGACCTGCGCCGAATTCGGCCCGCGCTTCCTGCATTCCACCGGACAGGCCTACAAGGGCGGCCCCGAGAGCGGCGTCTTCCTGCAGATCACCGCCGAGGACGACAAGGATCTCGCGGTGCCCGGCCAGAAGGCCAGCTTCGGCGTCATCAAGGCGGCGCAGGCCCGCGGCGATTTCGACGTGCTGACCGAGCGCGGCCGCCGTGCGTTGCGCGTGCATCTCAAGGGCGATCTCGCATCAGGCCTGAAGATGCTCGATGCCGCGATCACCGAGGCCTTGAACTAAGGGTATTTCACATGCAGCTCGGCATGATCGGTCTGGGCCGGATGGGCGGCAATATCGTCCGCCGGCTGATGAAGCACGGCCACTCGGCGGTTGTTTACGACAAGGACGCCAAGGCGGTCGCAAGCCTCGCGGCCGAGGGCGCAACGGGCGGCAGTTCGTTGCAGGATTTCGTCACGAAACTGGAGCGGCCGCGTACCGCCTGGGTGATGCTGCCCGCGGGCGGGATCACCGAGGCGACCATCGATGAACTGACAAAGTGGATGGAGAGCGGCGACGTCATCATCGACGGCGGCAACAGCTTTTGGCAGGACGATGTCCGCCGCGGCAAGGCGCTGAAGGAGCGCGGCATCCATTATGTCGATGTCGGCACGAGCGGCGGCGTCTGGGGCATCGAGCGCGGCTATTGCATGATGATCGGCGGCGACAAGGCGGTGGTCGAGCGCCTCGACCCGATCTTCGCTGCGCTGGCGCCGGGCATCGGCGATATCCCGCGCACCGGCGGACGCGAGGGTCGCGATGCCAGAATCGAACAAGGCTATATTCACGCCGGCCCGGTCGGGTCGGGGCATTTCGTCAAAATGATCCATAACGGCATCGAGTACGGGCTGATGCAGGCCTATGCCGAAGGCTTTGACATCCTGCGCAACGCTAATATCGACGCCCTGCCCGCCGAGCATCGGTTCGATCTCGATATCGCCGACATTGCCGAGGTCTGGCGGCGCGGCAGCGTGATCCCGTCATGGCTGCTCGACCTCACGGCGTCGGCGCTGGCCAAAAATCCGACGCTGGAGAGCTATTCGGGCTATGTCGACGATTCCGGCGAGGGCCGCTGGACCGTCAACGCCGCCATCGACGAGGCGGTCCCGGCGGAAGTGCTGACTGCGGCGTTGTTCGCGCGGTTTCGCTCGCGCCAGGAGCATACTTTCGCCGAAAAAGTTCTGTCCGCGATGCGCGACGGTTTCGGCGGCCACAAGGAACCGCAGCAGCATCCGGCGCCGGTGCAGCAGAACGCGCCTGATATCGTCAAGCCGAAGTCTTGACGCCAATGACCGTCAATCACACGAAGCAGCAAAAACCCGATCCCTGCGCGTTCGTGATTTTCGGGGTCACGGGCGACCTCGCGCACCGGCTGGTGATCCCGGCGCTCTATAACCTCGCGGCCAATGACCTCCTGCCGGATAGTTTCTGCATCGTCGGCATCGCCCGCAAGGCGATGTCGAGTGAGGAACTGAGCGCCAGCCTGATGAAAGGTCTGCACCAGTTTGCGACCCGAAAGGTGGACGACGCCATCGCGAGACGGCTTCTGGCCTGCGTCACCTGCATCGAAGCCGACCCGAACGATCCGCCCTCGTTCGACGCCATGCGCGAACAGCTCGACAAGCTCGAGTCGATCAGGAAAACCGGCGGCAATCGGCTGTTCTACCTTGCCACGCCTCCCAGCGGCTTCCTGCCGATCAGCAAGGAGCTCGGCCGCACCGGCATGCTGACGGATAATGGATCATGGCGCCGGCTGGTGGTCGAAAAGCCGTTCGGGACCGATCTCGCCTCCGCGAAAGCCCTGAACCGCGAATTGCTTGATCTCGTCGACGAACATCAGATCTACCGGATCGATCATTATCTCGGCAAGGAGACGGTGCAGAACATTCTGGTGCTGCGCTTCGCCAACGGCATGTTCGAGCCGATCTGGAATCGCAATCACATCGACCATATCCAGATCACGGTCGACGAGAGACTGGGCGTCGGCCATCGCGGCAGCTTTTACGACGCCACCGGGGCGTTGCGCGACATGGTTCCGAACCATCTGTTTCAGCTGCTGTCGCTGGTGGCGATGGAGCCGCCGACCAAATTCGACGCGCATTCGGTGCGGTCGGAAAAGGCCAACGTGCTGGCGGCGATCCAGACCCAGGCCGAAGCGGAGGCGCTGCAGAATTCGGTACGCGGGCAATACCGGGCCGGCAAGGTCGGCGACTCCGAGATCGACGACTATCGCAAGACCCGGGACGTCAGGCCCGGCAGCACCACGGAGACCTACGCCGCGCTGAAGCTGACCATCGACAACTGGCGCTGGGCGGGCGTGCCGTTTTACCTGCGCACCGGCAAGGCGCTCGGCGTCAAGCGCACCGAGATTGCGATCAAGTTCAAGCAGGCGCCGTTCGCGATGTTCCGCGACACGCCGGTAGACCGGCTGTCACAGAATTTCCTGATCATCTCGACCGAGCCCACCGAGGGCATCACGCTGCAGTTCAATACCAAGGTGCCGGGACCGGCCATTGACATCGACGGCGTCGAGATGAAGTTCCTCTACAAGGACTATTTCAAGGTGGAGCCCTCGACCGGCTATGAAACCCTGATCTACGACTGCATGATCGGCGACAATATCCTGTTTCAGCGCGCCGACAGCGTCGAAGCCGGCTGGCGGGCGGTGCAGCCGTTTCTGGACGCCTGGAAGAACGCCGGCGGCAAGGGGCTGAAGGTCTATGAACCCGGCAGCGAAGGTCCCGAAGAGGCCAACGACCTGATGGAGCGCGACGGCCGCAGTTGGCGAAAGCTCGGATAGATGGCCGAGACCGCCAAAACGCCATGCGCGCTGATCGTGATGGGCGTATCCGGCTCCGGCAAGAGCACCATTGGCGAAGCGCTGGCCGAGCGGCTGGGCTGGCCTTTCGAGGATGGCGACAGGTTTCATCCCGCAAGCAATGTCGCCAAGATGAGCGCCGGCCATGCCCTGACCGATGAGGATCGCTGGCCCTGGCTGCGGGCGATTGCCGACGAGATCGACCGGCTATGCGAAGCCGGCGAACGCGCGGTGATCGCCTGTTCCGCGCTGAAGCGCGCCTATCGCGAGGTTCTCGTGCATGGCCGTGACGATGTCAGGATCGTCTACCTCGACGGCACGCAGGACTTGATCTCCGCCCGGCTGGCCGCGCGAAAAGGGCATTTCATGCCGCCTGCACTGCTGGTCAGCCAGTTCAAAACGCTGGAGAAACCGGCAGACAATGAAAATCCCGTCAACGTATCGATCGACGGCACGGTGGAAAACATCGTCGATGACATCGCACGCCAGCTCAGGTTTGGCCCCGGCAGCAGCAACCGCCCATGAGCCGCATCGCCCTCGTTGTCTCCGATGTCGATGGCACCCTGTTGACCAGGGAGAAGATTCTGACCGACGCAACGAAGCACGCCGTGCGCAGGCTCGGCGACGCCGGTATCGGCTTCACCATCGTCTCCAGCCGCCCGACCGTCGGCATGAGGTTTCTGATCGAGCCGTTACAGATCAAGCTGCCGGTCGGATCGTTCAACGGCAGTTCCATGGTCGATCCGCAACTGAACCCGATCGAACAGCATTTGATCCCGGCCGCCACGGTGCAAGCCAGTCTCGATGTATTCGAAAAGTTCGGCGTCGATGTCTGGCTGTTCACCCATGATCGCTGGCTCACCCGCAACGACGATGGCGAGTTTGTCCCGAACGAAAGGCGCGCGATCCGGGCAGAGCCGACCGTCGTCGCGAATTTCGCGCCTTACCTGACCGCCGCCTGCAAGATCGTCGGCGCCAGCAGCGATGCGGCACTGCTGCAGCGCTGCGAAATCGCGATGCAAAAGACGTTGGGCGGGAGGGCCACCGCGGTCCGGTCGCAAAGCTATTATCTCGACGTCACCCCGCCGGGCCATGACAAGGGTACTTTTATCCAGGCCATGGCGAAACGCCTGGGCATTTCGACCGACGCGGTCGCCACCATCGGCGACATGGAAAACGATCTGGCGATGTTCGGGACGAGCGGCCTGTCGTTCGCGATGGGCAATGCCTCCGACGCCATCAAGCAAATGGCGACGCATGTCACGGCCTCGAACGAGGACGATGGTTTTGCGAAGGCGATCAATATCGTCTTGAACAGGAATTCCGGCGGCGACGCTCGCTGAGGTACCAGGAACGTCGCCGCCTCGAACTAAATGGTTCGGCGACGTCCGGCCACCATCCCGTACACGACCAGGACGACGATCGCGCCGACCACCGCGCCGATCAGACCGGCGCCCTGGCCGGCACTGTACCATCCCAACGCCTGCCCGAGAAACGTCGCCACGAAGGCGCCGACGATCCCGAGGATCGTCGTGAGAATGAAGCCTGCTGGCTCGTTATCTCCCGGCATGATGAATTTGGCGATCACGCCCGCGACAAAACCAATGATGATGGTCCACAAAATACTCATCTCGATACTTCCTTCTTGTTAGAGGTGATGACGGTGCTTCGGGTTAAACGTTGGGCAGCCGGCCGCCCGGCGTGTATTTGTCGATGGCGGTCGGCAATTCGCGGGAGAGCCTTGTCAGCAACTCTTCCTGCGAAAGGCCGGTTTGCTGCTCCAGCGCCGCCAGAACATCGGCCCCGATCGCCTGCTTCAACTGCGGGGGCGCCACTTCCTTGTTCGGGCCGTTGTTGACCCAGGATTCGGCCGTCTCGCCCTGGCCGTTCTGCTTGAACCTCTCCAGCAATTCGCCGATCCCGCCGCTCAGCAGGCCGCCAGCGCCGGCACCGCCCAGCATTCCGCCCAGGTTGCCCAACAGGCCTCCCAGTGGAGAAGCCGGGGCACCGCCGCCGGGGTTCGCCTTGTTGGCGCCGGCCCCGTTCAGCATCTCCGCCAATTTGTCCCGGTTCTGGTACCCGGCGATAGCAAGCAGTCCCAACAGCGCAGTCATTGAGGGCAATCCGCGGCTCATTTTCGTCTCCCATGCGATTGTCGTCGGCAACGCCTATGGTTCCATTCGGTTCCCAAACCAAAATATCGAAAACAACCCCATGTACAGTACAGGGGCGTTGATGAATCAGCGTTTTTTGGTGCCGGCCGGGTCGTCCCTGAACGCTACCAAAATACCTTTTTTGACACTGGCGCCCAGCAGGGCGGCGTCCCAGTTGGTCAACCGGACGCAGCCGTGGGATTCCGCTTTGCTGATCTTGGAAGGATGGGGCGTGCCGTGAATGCCATAACCTTCCGCGGACAGCCCGATCCAGTACGATCCCGCCGGGTTGTTCGGCCCCGGCTTGATCGTGAATGCCTTGGTGGATTTCACGCCCTTGAACTTGTAGTCGGGATTGTAGCGGTAGTTCGGATTGGCATCGGCCGAGACGACCTTGAGACTACCGGTCGGGGTCGGCTTCTCTTCGCTGCCGACCGTCGCCGGAAAGAAAGCCACAAGGCCGCCCGCGGCATCGAACGCCTTCACCGTTTGACCTGTCTTGTCGACTTCGATGCGGCCGACCGTCAGCTTGGCCGGCTTGTTCAGCACGTTGGCAACGAAAATGCTTTCGCCCGCCTTGTCGAACTTCGTGCCAGGGTTGAGCGCGGCGAGCAGGCCCTCGCTCATATGAAACTTCTCGGCGAGGGCCTCGCGCGGACTGGTGTAGCCGAGCGCCTTGAGGTCCTTCATGTCGTCCATTTTCACAGGCAGCTTTTCCAGGAACGGCCCCTTCACGTCCTTTTCCGAGATCGTGTACTCGACGATCGCGGGGTCTTCGCCCGCCCCAACCAGCGCCTTCCAGATCTCCGGACTGGGCATTTTGTCGAAGGCGAGGCCTTTGGCCTCGGCGAAAGCCTTCAGGGCTTTCTCGGCATTTTCACCGAGCTTGCCGTCGATCTCGCCTGGCGAAAACCTGATACGGTCAAGCAAAACCTGGATCTTGACGACGGCAGCGTCGATTCGGTCATCGGCTGCCCGCTTGGCGGAGTACTCCGCGTTGTTGATGGCCGCAGCGTCAAGGCCGGCGGCAGCGGCGGGAAACAGCAGCCAGCCCGACAGGATCATGGCAAAGAACAAGCGGATCAATCCGGCAACCTCCAGCAAGAGTTCGCCTAACCAAGAAGTCCGGGGCTTGCGGGTTCCGCGGCCGCCGGCGGATTTGTCGGCTTACGCCAGCACTCACCTCCGGTGGCCACACATTAGGAAAGAGCCGGCTACTCCGACCGCTGCACCGCCGGCTTTTCAGCCGGCCTCTTCGCGGCGCTGAGGTTATGCGCGGTGTTGATCAGGGCGATATGGGTCAGCGCCTGCGGGAAATTGCCGGTCTGGCGGCGTTCGCCTGAATCATACTCCTCCGCCAGCAGCCCGAGGTCGTTCGCGATCGCGGCGACCCGGTCGAACAGCGCCTGCGCCTTGTCGAACTCACCGGCCAGCACATGCGCATCCGCGAGCCAGAGGCTGCAGGCGAGGAAGGCGCCCTCGATCGGCTGCCGTTCGTCCGAAACCTCGCGGGGATCGTGGCGCAGCACGAACCCGTCCCGCATCAGATGCTCTTCGACCGCCGCGATGGTGCCGCGAATCCTCGGGTCCGATGCGGGCAGGAAACCCACCGCCGGCAGCAGCAGGATGCTGGCGTCGAGTATCTGCGAGCCGTAGGATTCCACGAAGGTGTTCTGCGCGGCGTCAAAGCCCTTTTCGCAGACGTCGCGGCAGATGACATCGCGCAAGCGCCGCCAACTCTCGAGCGGCGCCCTGAACCCGAATTTCTCGGCGCTCTTGATGCCGCGATCGAACGCCACCCACGTCATCACTTTCGAGAATACGTAATGTTTGCCGGCGCCGCGCCGCTCCCAGATGCCGTGATCCGGCTGGTGCCAGATTCCCGCCAGATGTTCGAGCACCGCGCATTCCAGGTCCCACGTGCCATCATCAAGTTTCAGTTCGGCCATGCGCGACTGATGAAACGCATCGATCAATTCGCCGTAGACGTCGAGTTGCAATTGCGCATGCGCGGCATTGCCAACCCGCACCGGCTTGGCGCCCTCGTAACCCGGCAGCCAGGACGCCTCCCATTCCAGCAGGCGGCGCTGGCCCATGATGCCGTACATGATCTGCATGTTGGCCGGCGCGCCGGCCGCGGCACGCAGCAGCCAATTGTGCCAGGCGGAGGCTTCGGCGGTATAGCCCGAATTCATCAGCGCCAGCAGCGTGAAGGTGGCGTCGCGCAACCAGCAAAAGCGGTAGTCCCAATTGCGCTGGCCCCCGAGCTTTTCCGGAAGCGAAGTGGTCGGTGCCGCCACGATGCCGCCGGTCGGCGCATAGGTCAGCGCCTTCAGCGTGATCAGCGACCGCATCACCAGGTCGCGGTGGTTGCCTTGATAGGTGCAGTGGCTGGACCATTCGGTCCAGAAGTCCTGGGTGTCCCGCAGGGCCTGCGCCGGGTTGATCGGCACCGGGACCGGCAAATGCGACGGCCCATAGGTGAGCACGAAGGGGATGGTCTCGCCTTCGCTGACCTCGAAGTCGGCCACCGTGGTCATATCCTTTCCACGGGTCGCAACCGTCGTTCGCAGCACCGTCATGTCCTGCCCGGCGATCGCCAGCAGCGCGCCGTCTTCGGCGCGCTTGACCCAGGGAACATCGGCGCCGAAGCCGAAGCGGATCACCAGTTCCATCGCGAGCTTCACCCGGCCGCTGACGCCGCGCACCAGCCTGACCACGTCGGAGGCGTTGCCGCGCGGCGGCATGAAATCGATCAGGGCGATCGTCCCCTCGGCCGTCTCGAAGCGCGTCTCCAGGATCAGCGTGTGGTCCCAGTAGCGGCGGGTGGATCTGGTCACTTCTCCGCTGGGGGCGATGATCCACCGGCCATGGCGATGGGTGCCAAGCAGCGCCGCGAAACAGGCGTCGGAATCGAAGGCCGGCCAGCACAGCCAGTCGATCGAGCCGTCACGGCCGACCAGCGCCGCCGTCTCGCAATCGCCAATCAACCCGTAATCTTCGATTCTGCAGGGCAAATTTCCATCACCGCCGAAATTGCTGTGTCTCAACCCGCCGCCCGTGATCGCACCGCCGTCGCGCGCTTCAGCGCGGCAACATCGATGGTGGCGGCCATGGCGTCGATCGTCAGCGGCAGCCGCTGTCGCCAGTTCGGATGCTCGTTGACGGTGCCGGGAATATTGGGCTGTTCGATCACCCCCAGCAGATCCTCCAGCGAGATCGCCAGCAGGCGGGATCTGGTCCGCGCCAGGAAGCCCGCCACGGCATAGAGATCGTGATCGTCGATGGCGTGGTGACGCAGCACGTCGCTCAGCATGGTCAGCGCATGCCAACGCGCGTCGTCGCTCTCGCCGGGATCGATCCCGATCGAGCGTTTCAGCTTGAGATCGCTGAACGAACGCCAGCCGGCATAGGTCGACAGATCATGGGTGTTGAAGGTAACCAGCGCATTGGCCGAATAGTGGTCGACGCCGCGAAACGAACCCGCGTCCTCGCGCTCGAACATCATCACCTGGTACGACCAGATGCCCCACTCCGCCATCTGCTCGCGAAATCCCTCCGGCACGGTGCCGAGATCTTCGCCGATCACCACGCAGCGATGCCGCGTGCTTTCCTGCGCGGTGGCAGCCAGCAGCGCCTCGAACGGCATCTGCACATAGACGCCGTTGTCGGCGGCGAAACCGTGCGGCACCAGATAAAGCCGCTTCAGGCCGAGCACGTGATCGAGCCTTATCGCGCCAGCATGGCGCATCGAGGCGCGCAGCATCTCGCGATAGGGCTCGAACGACTGCAGTTCGAGGCCGGCGGCGTTGAAGCCGGCGAGGCCCCAGTTCTGGCCCGCGGTGTTGAGCGCATCCGGCGGCGCGCCGACCGAGAGATGGCGCGAGATCGCCGATTGCTCGTTCCAGGCGTCGAAACCGTCGCATTGCACGCCGACCGCGACGTCGAGGTAAAGCCCGACTTTCATGCCGAGCCGCGCCGTGAGCTCCTTGCAGGCCCGCAGCTGGCCATCGGCCGTCCATTGCACGAATTCGACGAATTCGATTTCCGCAGCATCCTCCCCCTGGCGCAGGGAAGCGCATGTGGCCTCGTCAGGCTGACGCCATTGTTCCGGCCATTCCCACCACGGCTTGCCGAACTTGTGCCGCAGCACCTCGAAACAGGCGAACCGCGACAGCAACGGCGCGCGCTCGGCGCAAAATGTCTTGAAATCCTGCTTGCGCTCGCCTTTGGGATTGGCCTTGAACGTCTCGAAAGCGAAGCGCAGCGCGCGCCATTTCATCTCGGCAACGCCAGTATAATTAACGGTATCACCCGCTCGCAGCGCGGCAACAGCGCCCTTGCTGTCGAACGCGCGCTGAAATCCGGGCAGCTTCTCGACGTCGACATAGAGCGGGTTCAGGAACAGCCGGCTGTTCGGCGAATAGGGACTGCAATCGCCCGGGCGGTCGTCGAACAGAGCGTGCAGCGGATTGAGGCCGACCCCGTCGGCACCCAGGCTGGCGGCAAGCTCGATCAATCCTTCGAGGTCGGTGAAATCCCCGATCCCCCAGTTGCGCGCCGACCGCACACCATAGAGCTGAACCGCCAACAGCCAGCAGCGGTCGAAATCCCCTGCGAAAGCCCGGGGTGGCGCCACGATCAAGGGTGCTTGCTCGGTGTGGCCAGAGGCGTCGGCCAGATGCAGGCGCCAGGAGCCGACAGGCAGATCCGCCGGCCAGTCGATGGTGCGATCATGGGCTTCGCCGTCGGCGATAACCTCAACTCCCGCAACGATTTTCCAGCGCAGCGGGAACGTGGTGGCCTGGCTGAGATCGGTCCGCGAGGGTTGACCCGACCGCACCACTACCGCCTGATCCAGAAACCGGGTGGGTATCCGCACCGGCAGGGCATCGAGGATGATTTGCAGCGCGGCTGCATCCGTCACATGGCGGTGGCCCTGACCGTCGATATATTCGGTCTGGATACCCAGCTCTCTGGCTCTGGCGTAAAGGTCCATTCGGCACAGGGTTTGCACGCGACAACCCGAGATGTCGCGAAATTCTCTAAATTTCGGAAGAGGATAGCCGTGGTTAACTCGCTGCCATCCCCGCCGTTCCCCGGGAACCAATGCCCGGTGAACGGCTTTGTATATATGTCCGGAACATCCCGCGTCCCGCAACCGCAACGGGGCGTCTTTCCCATGGCAATGGCATCACCGTGAATAAGACAACTCAAACTGTCGAGAGCGCCAGTGGCGCTTTCCATATCGAGGACGTTTTCCCGCTGATCGACGGCGGCCGCTTCCCTGTGAAGCGCATCGTCGGCGAGCGCGTCGAGGTGTGGGCGGATATCTATCGCGACGGTCATGATGTTGTCGCTGCGGAGTTGGTCTGGCGGCGCGAGCAGGACCGCGAATGGCGTCGCGCGCCGATGACCCACAACATCAACGACCGCTGGAGTGGTGCGTTCGTGCCTGACGCCCCCGGCCGCTATCTCTATGCCATCGAGGCCTGGACCGACGAATTCGCCACCTGGCGGCACGGCTTCGAACTGAAGCAGAAAGCCGGCGCCGATCTCACCCTCGATGCCATCGAGGGCGCGGGCCTGCTGACCAAGGCACAGGCCGGCGGACAGGCCGCGGCCGCGGTGATCCTGCGGCAGTGTGAGGAGTTTCTGCAGACCGGCGATGCCGCGCCGCTGTTGACCGATGAACTGAAGACCGCGATGGCCGAGAGCCAGTCGCGGCCGGATCTGACGCGCTCGCAGCTGTTTCCGTTTGTCGCCGACCGGCCCCGCGCACGCCACGGCGCCTGGTATGAGATGATGCCGCGGAGCCAGGGCGTTACCCCCGGCCAGCACGGCACCTTCCAGGATTGCATCGCGCGACTGCCCGATATCGCGGCGATGGGATTTGACGTCGTTTATCTGACGCCGATCCACCCGATCGGCCGGGTCAACCGCAAGGGCCGCAACAACGCGGTGACGGCGGTCGAAGGCGATCCCGGCAGCCCCTACGCCATCGGCTCCGCCGACGGCGGCCACGACGCGGTGCATCCGGAACTGGGCACTCTGGAGGATTTTCACGGCTTCGTCGCGGCGTGCAAAACGCTCAACATGGAAGTCGCGCTCGACATCGCCGTGCAGTGTTCGCTTGATCATCCCTGGCTCAAGGACCATCCGCAATGGTTCAGGAAGCGGCCGGACGGATCGATGCGCTACGCGGAGAACCCGCCCAAGAAATACGAAGACATCGTCAATCCCGATTTTTCCTCCGAAGACGCTGGCGCGCTGTGGAACGCATTGCGCGATGTCATCCTGTTCTGGATCGATCAGGGCGTCAGCATCTTCCGGGTCGACAATCCCCACACCAAGCCGTTCCGGTTCTGGGAATGGCTGATCCATGAAGTTCAGCTGCTTCATCCCGACGTGATCTTTCTCGCGGAAGCCTTTACGCGACCGAAGCTGATGAAGGGCCTCGCCAAGCTCGGCTTCACCCAGTCCTATACCTACTTCACCTGGCGGACCCAGAAATGGGAGCTGGAGCATTATCTGAACGAACTGACCGGCTATCCGGAGCGCGATTACTATCGCCCCAATTTCTTCGTCAACACGCCCGATATCCTGCCCTATCATCTGCAGAGCGGCGAGACCTGGATGTTCAAGTCGCGCGCGGCGCTCGCCGCTACGCTGTCCAGCACCTACGGCGTCTACAGCGGGTTCGAACTGCTGGAGCACGAGCCGATTCCCGGCAAGGAAGAGTATCTCGATTCCGAGAAGTACGAAATCAAGGTGCGGGACTGGGACAAGCCCGGCAATATCAAGCCTTACCTGCGCGATCTCAATCGTGCGCGCCGCGACAACGCGGCGCTGCAGCAGACCAGCAATCTCCATTTTCTCCCAGTCGAGGACAGCAACATCATCGCCTTCGTCAAGGAATCGGTCAATCAGACCAACAGCGTCATCGCCGCCATCGCGCTGTCGCGCGACGTCCATGAATTCTGGCTGCCGCTCGGCGATATCCAGGTCGGCATGCCCGGCGATCGCCGCAACGTCGCCGCGGTGGAAAACCTGATGACCGGCGAACGTTATCCGGTCGAGCACGGCGGCATCCGGCTGCGCATCGATCCTGTGCGCGATCCCGCTCTGCTGTTCCGTTGCCTGGCGTGAGGCGCGCCATGAACGTAATGTCATCGATCGATGCCAGGGAACTCCCCATCAGAGACGTGAGCGACGAGCTGTGGTACAAGGACGCCGTCATCTATCAGCTGCACGTGAAGGCCTTTGCCGACAGCAACAATGACGGCATCGGCGATTTCGCCGGACTGACCGAAAAGCTCGGCTATCTGCAGGAACTCGGCGTCACGGCCCTTTGGCTGCTGCCGTTCTATCCCTCGCCCGGCCGCGACGACGGCTACGACATAGCCGACTACGGCGCCATCAATCCCGATTTCGGGAGCATGAAGGATTTCAAGCGCTTCATCGCGGAGGCCAAGGCACGCGGCTTGCGCGTCATCACCGAGCTCGTCATCAATCACACTTCCGACCAGCACGACTGGTTCAAGCGCGCCCGCCGCAGCGATCCGAAATCGAGCGCCCGCAACTGGTATGTCTGGAGCGACACCGACCAGAAATATCAGGGCACGCGGATCATCTTCACCGACACCGAGAAATCGAACTGGACCTGGGATCCGGAAGCCGGCCAATTCTACTGGCACCGCTTCTTCTCGCACCAGCCGGACCTGAATTTCGACAATCCGCGCGTGGTCAGCGCGCTGGTGCAGGTCATGAAGCGCTGGCTCGATACCGGCGTCGACGGTTTCCGTCTCGACGCCATTCCCTATTTGTGCGAGCGCGACGGCACCAACAACGAGAATCTGCCCGAGACGCACAGCATCATCAGGAAACTGCGCGCCGAACTCGACGCCTATGCCAAGGGCAAGGTGCTGCTGGCGGAAGCCAACCAGTGGCCCGAGGACGTGCAGGAATATTTCGGCCGTGGCGACGAATGCCACATGGCCTATCATTTTCCGCTGATGCCGCGGATCTACATGGCGATCGCCCAGGAAGACCGCTTTCCGATCACCGACATCCTGCGCCAGACCCCGGATATCCCGGCCAATTGCCAGTGGGCGCTGTTTTTGCTCAACCACGACGAACTGACGCTGGAAATGGTCACCGACGTCGAGCGCGACTATCTGTGGTCGACCTACGCCAACGATCCGCGCGCGCGCATCAATGTCGGCATCCGCCGGCGGCTGGCGCCGCTGATGGACAACGACCGGCGCAAGATCGAGCTGATGAACTCGCTGCTGCTGTCGTTTCCGGGCACGCCGATCATCTACTACGGCGACGAAATCGGCATGGGCGACAACATCTATCTCGGCGATCGCAACGGCGTGCGCACGCCGATGCAATGGTCGCCGGACCGCAACGGCGGCTTCTCCCGCGCCGACCCGGCGCGGCTCTATGCGCCCACCATCATGGATCCGGTCTACGGCTATGAGTCGGTGAATGTCGAGGCGCAGTCGCGCAGCCTGTCTTCGCTGCTCAGCGCTACCAAGCGGCTGATCTCGGTGCGCAAATCCACCGTGGCGTTCGGCCGCGGCACCATGACCTTCATCCGCCCGGTCAACCGCTCGGTGCTGTGCTACATCCGGCAGTACCAGGACGAAGTCATTCTCTGCGTCGCCAATTTGTCGCGTTCCGCGCAGGCGACCGAACTCGATTTGTCGGCCTGGAAGGGCCGCATCCCGCTGGAAATGCTGGGCCGCACCCGATTCCCGCCGATCGGCGAACTGCCCTACATGATCACGCTGGCGCCGTACGGGTTCTACTGGTTCCAGCTGAAGGAGCGCGACAGGTCGGAGCCGACCGAACCGACCGCCGTCCCGGAATTCGAGACCCTGGTGGTGCCACTCGGCGCTACCTGGATGTCGCTGGCCCGCACCCGCGGGGTGTTCGAACGCGACGTGCTGCCGACCTATCTGGCGCGAACCCGCTGGTATCCCGAGCGTTCCGCGCCGGAGATTCGCCCGACCGTGACTTCCGCGGTCCCGTTCTGCAATATCGGCGACAACCGGCCATGGCTGGCTTTTTTCGAGGCCACCACCGAACAGGGCGAGAGTTCGCGCTACGTGCTGCCGATGCAGATCGAGTGGGTTCGTTTCGATCGCGAGCGCTACAATCCCCGCGCCTTTGCGGCGGTTCGCCAGGGCGCCCGCGAAGGCACGCTGCTGGACGTCGCCACCGACCAGATTTTTATCGCACTGCTGCTGCGAAACCTTCGCGAATCCCTGACGGTTGATGAACAGGAAGGCGTACGCCTCGAATTCAGGCCGAGTGCCAAGCTTCTGGCACAACCCTTCAAGCCCCCGGTGCATATCCGCGCGGTCGAGACCGAACAATCCAACTCTACGGCGCTGGTCGATAATGATTACGTCGCCAAGATCTATCGAAAACTCGAACCCGGCATCAATCCGGAGATCGAGGTCGGCCGCTTCCTGACCGAGGTCGCGGGCTTCGCCAACACGCCGGCGCTGCTCGGCAGTGTCGAACTGGTCGAAGGCAACAAGACCAGCGCGGTCGCCGTCGTCCACGCCTTCGTGCAAAATCAGGGCGATGCCTGGACCGTGACCACGGCCTATCTCGACCGCTTCGTCGAGGAGCAGCGTTTGCTGGCGGCAAGCGAGCATCCCGGCGAACACGAGGAGCAGGTTCCCTATTTGCGCTACATGTCCCAGACCGGGCGGCGCGTGGCCGAGATGCATCTGGCGCTCGCGGGAAGCAGCGAACTGGCCGACTTCGAGCCGGAGCCGGTCCGGCCTGACGACGTCAAGCTGTGGATGCAAGAAACCATCGCCCGAGCCGAGCGCGTCTGTGAAGCCTTGCAGCAAAGCCCGTCGGCCATACGGGAATCCGACCGGGTGCTGGTCGATCAGTTCCTGGCCGGTCGCGCGGGCCTGAAGCAACGTATCGGCGCCATGCTGCCGCCGGATATCGGCGGCCTCAACATCCGTCACCACGGTGATTTCCATCTCGGACAGATGTTGATCGCCAAGGATGATATCTTCATCATCGATTTCGAGGGCGAGCCCCGCCGCACCCTGGCGGAGCGCCGGCGCAAGGCCCCCGCGGCCCGAGATGTCGCCGGCCTGATCCGCTCGATCGATTATTCGGCGACATCGC
>JBKJUA010000348.1:0-3249 GCA_046590305.1 Bradyrhizobium sp. | reverse complement strand
CGCCCGAGGCCCTACGCCGCCGGCAAAATCTTCCCGGGATTGAAAATGTTCTTCGGATCGAGTGCGGCCTTCACAGCGCGCATGGCGGCGATCGCCTCGATGCCGAGTTCGGCTTCGAGGTATTTCTGCTTGCCCTGGCCGATGCCGTGCTCGCCGGTGCAGGTGCCGCCCATCGCCTGGGCGCGCTCCACCAGCCGGTGCATGAAGTCCTCGCCGCGCGCCATTTCTTCGGCATTGTCGACGTCGCACACCAGCGAACAGTGGAAGTTGCCGTCGCCGACATGGCCGACGATCGGCGACAGCAGATTGAGACGCTTCAGATCCGCTTCGGTTTCGGTGACGCAGTCGGCCAGCCGCGAGATCGGCACGCATACGTCGGTCGCCACCACGCCGGCGCCGGGACGCAGCGCCTTGACCGACCAGTAGGCGTCATGCCGCGCCTGCCACAGTCTGGTGCGATCCTCCGGCCGCGTGGTCCAGGTGAAATCACCGCCGCCGCACTCCCTGGCAATTTCGCTGAAATTCCTCGATTGCTCGGCGACCTCGTTCTCGCTGCCGTGGAACTCGAGCAACAACAGCGGCGTCTCCGGCAGTGTCAGTTTCGAATAGGAATTGCAGGCGCGCACCTGCTCGGCGTTGAGCAGCTCGATGCGCGCGACGGGAATGCCGGTCTGGATCGCCAGAATGGTAGCCTGGCAGGCGCCACGCACGCTCTCGAACGAGCACGCCGCCGCCGCGATGGTCTCGGGAATGCCGCGCAGCTTGATCGTGAGTTCGGAGATGATGCCGAGCGTGCCTTCGGCGCCGACGAACAGATGCGTAAGGTCGTAACCGGCCGAGGATTTCTTCGCCCGCGTACCCGTGGTGATGATCTCGCCGTCGCCGCGCACCACCTTGAGCGCCAGCACATTGTCGCGCATGGTGCCGTAGCGCACCGCGTTGGTGCCGGAGGCGCGGGTGGACGCCATGCCGCCGAGCGAAGCGTCGGCGCCGGGGTCGATCGGGAAGAACACGCCCTGGTCGCGCAGATGCTCGTTGAGCGCTTTGCGGGTGACGCCGGGCTCGATCACGCAGTCCAGATCCTCGGCATGGACTTCCAGCACCTTGTTCATATCGCGCAGATCTACGCAGATCCCGCCGGCGGGAGCGTTGACCTGCCCTTCCAGCGAGGTGCCGGTGCCGAACGCGATCACGGGAACGCCGTGTTTGCTGCAGATTCGCACCACGTCCTGGATGTCAGCGGTTTCCTGCGCCATGACCACCGCGTCCGGCGGCTGCGAGGCCAGCCAGGTTGTGGTATGGGCGTGCTGGTCGCGCACCGCCTGCGAGGTGATCAGCCGGTTGCCGAACCGCGCGGCCAGCGCGTCGATGGCGCCCTTCAGCGCCTGCGGCTCCGGCCGCTTCGGATGGTTGGTTATCGTTGTCGCCACGCAAAATTCCTCCCGGCTTTAAGAGGACCGTGGCAAAGGATATATGAGGGGTCAAGAGAGCATGGATCGAATGGACGGGAATGCACGATGACGATGATTGATACCGGCGACGACGTGCTGCGGCGGCCCGCGCCATTTCCGGCTTCCGTGATGCAGATCGAGCCGCAATGGATCGACTACAACGGCCATCTCAACATGGCATATTACAACGTGATGTTCGACCGGGCGATCGACGAATTATGGCTCAGGATCGGGATCGGGCCGGGTTACATGAAGGAGCGCAACTGCTCGACCTTCACCGCGGAGTGCCATGTGCGCTATTTGCGGGAAGTTCATCTCGGCGATCCCGTGCAGGTGTCGATCCTGCTGGTCGCCGCCGACGAAAAGCGGCTGCATACCTTCAAGGAATTGCGCCACGCCACCGAGGGCTGGCTGTCCGCCACCTCGGAAAACATGACCATCCACATGGACATGAATATACGGAAGACCGCGCCGTTTCCGCCGGATATTCGCGCCCGCATCGACGCCCTGGCGAAGGCCCATGTCACGGTGCCTCGCCCCGAGGGCATCGGCCGCAAGGTCGCGATGCCCTCGAAATAGTGTTTCGGGCGTCAGACATGCCCGATATCTCAGGGAACAAAGTCGCTTCCGGGAGGCGAATGGCGTCCGTCCCGGCACGGGATCTTGGCACGGGATAAAGTCTGTCAAATCCGCCGCAACAACCCTATATGCGCTTCAATCCTGCTAAGAAGGCTCCCCTTCACGGCCCCGCGGTGCCATCGTGGGCGGAAGACGATTCGCATATGACCGAGCCGAACAAGCTGCCCCATCACGATGTCCCCGCCCACCAGCCTGCGGCGGGCGGCATTGCCGCGCGCGCGCGGGCAACCGCAGCCCCGCAATTTCTCGCCGGCCTCAATCCGGAACAGCGCGAGGCGGTGGAAACGCTGGACGGCCCGGTACTGGTGCTGGCGGGGGCCGGCACCGGCAAGACCAAGGTTTTGACCTGCCGGATCGCCCACATCCTCAGCATGGGCCGCGCCCGCCCCGGCGAAATCCTCTCGGTCACCTTCACCAACAAGGCCGCGCGCGAGATGAAGCTGCGGCTCGGCCAGATGCTGGGCCAGGCCGTCGAGGGCATGCCGTGGCTCGGCACCTTCCATTCGATCGGCGGCCGGATTCTCCGCACCCACGCCGAACTGGTGCAGTTGAAATCCAATTTTACGGTACTCGATGTCGACGACCAGGTCCGGCTGCTGAAACAACTGCTCGCGGCCGACAATATCGACGACAAGCGCTGGCCGGCGCGGATGCTGGCCGGTTTGATCGACGGCTGGAAGAACCGCGGCCTGACACCGTCGCAGGTACCGCCGGGCGAAGCCGCGGTGTTCGGCAACGGCCGCGGCGGAAAACTCTACGCGCTCTATCAGGAACGCCTGAAAATCCTCAACGCCGCCGATTTCGGCGATCTGCTGCTGGAAAATATCCGGCTGTTCCGCGAGCATCCCGATGTGCTCCGGCAGTACCAGCAACGTTTCAAGTTCATTCTGGTCGACGAATATCAGGACACCAACGTCGCGCAATATCTCTGGCTGCGGCTGTTGTCGCAGGCACCGTCGAAACCGGGCGCGTCCCTCTCTTCCGTCATTCCGGGTCGCATCGAAGATGCGAACCCGGAATCTCGAGATCAAGATCAATCCGCTCGAGATTCCGGGTTCGCGCCTGGCGGCGCGCCCCGGAATGACGATGTACAACCACCCTCCCCCCTCACCGCCCCGAAAAACATCTGCTGCGTCGGCGACGACGACCAGTCGATCTA
>JBKJUA010000169.1:0-3690 GCA_046590305.1 Bradyrhizobium sp. | reverse complement strand
ATCCAGTTCACCAGCGGCACCACGGGATCGCCCAAGGGCGTCACGCTGACGCACCACAACATCCTCAACAACGGCTATTTCGTCGGCCGCGCGATGCGCCTGACCGAGAGCGACCGCATCTGCATTCCGGTGCCGCTCTATCATTGCTTCGGGATGGTGATGGGCAATCTGGCCTCGGTCACCTCGGGCGCCACCATGGTCTATCCCGGCGAGGGCTTTGATCCGCTGGCGACGCTGCAGACCGTCGAGCAGGAGAAATGCACCGCGCTGTACGGCGTGCCCACCATGTTCATCGCCGAACTCGACCATCCCGACTTCGCCAAGTTTGACCTGTCGTCGCTGCGCACCGGCATCATGGCCGGCGCGCCCTGCCCGATCGAGGTGATGCGGCGCGTCAACGATCAGATGAACATGCGCGACGTCACCATTGCCTATGGCATGACCGAAACCAGCCCGGTCAGCTTCCAGAGCGCCACCGACGATCCGCTGGAGCGAAGGGTCTCCACCGTCGGGCGCATTCATCCGCATGTCGAGGTCAAGGTGGTCGATCGCGACGGCCGCATCGTAGCCCGCGGCGAGCGCGGCGAACTCTGCACCCGCGGCTACAGCGTGATGCTGGGCTATTGGGACGAACCCGAGAAAACCGCCGAGGTGCTGGATGCCAGCGGCTGGATGCATACCGGCGACATCGCCATCCTCGACGCCGAGGGCTATTGCAACATCGTCGGCCGCATCAAGGACATGGTGATCCGCGGCGGCGACAACCTCTATCCGCGCGAGATCGAGGAATATCTCTACCGCCATCCCAAAATCCAGGACGTGCAGATTTTTGGGGTCGCCGACGCCCGCTACGGCGAGGAGTTGTGCGCCTGGATCAAGGTGCGATCAGGCGAGACGCTCACTGCGGACGAGGTCCGTGCCTTCTGCCAGGGCCAGATCGCCCACAACAAGATCCCGCGCTACGTCGAATTCGTCGAGGAGTTTCCGATGACGGTGACGGGCAAGGTGCAGAAGTTTTTGATGCGCGACGCGGTCGAGGCGAAGCTGGGGCTGAAGGCGGCGAAGACGGCGTGAGGGCGGCTTACGCCGTCATTGCGAGCCAACGGGTATCCGGACGCGGCGCAACCCCTCCGGTAGCTCACCAAAAAGTCGAAAACAACCCCATGTACAGTAAGGGTTGTGGCTCACCCCGCGCGAAGAGCGCTACATCTAGACGATTGCCCGATGTTCGGGGCTAACATGATACCGCTGCTTCAGGCGACGGCGCGGACACGCAGGCGGACGCCTGCCTCCTCCTGCAATACGCCGATGACACCGAGCAGGTTTTCGGCCGTAGGATTGCCCGACGGTCCGAACATTCGCATCAGGCTCTTGGGCGATCGGTCGAGCGCCAGCCCGAGTTTCTCGAAACCAACCGTGGCGTTGATGCAGGAGCGGAGCGCGGCGCGGCCTTCCTCCAGATTGCCGTCGAGCAGCGCCTGCATCGCCTCGGCGAGCAAGGCCTGACGAAACTTGACGTCGCGGCGAGCCCGGGCCTGCACCGTCTCACGAAAATTTCTGGTCAGGGCCATGATCATTTCCTTCCGTTTCGTCCGGCCGCCTTGCGCGTCTTGTAGCTGCGCCAGTGGCGCAACGCGCTCTGGATATCGTTCTGCTGCCGCTTCTTGGTGCCGCCACCGAGGAGAATGACTAGCTGTTTACCGTCCCAGCCGAAGTAGATTCGATAGCCGGGGCCGCGATCGATCCTCAGTTCCGAAACGCCTTCGCCAATCGCTTTCGCATTCGAGGTGTTACCTTCGCCGAGCCGATCAATAGCAATTGCGACCCAAGCCGCGGCTTGATGATCAAGGGCATCGAACCAACGTCTGAAGGGACTGATATCCTCCTCGGCGATGAATTCCTCGACTTGAATCATATGGTACCGTATACGTTACCGTAGGGCAAGCCTGCAAACTATGACAAGCCTGCCAGCAATGGCTGGTCTACCAATGATTACGACTGCGCCCCAATTGAAATCGCACGCTTTGACCTCCTACACCGGCAACCCGTTCTGTTGCGCCAATTCCCTCAGCGACACCTGCGGCCTTGCCCCGATGTGCTGAATCACTTCCGCCGCCGCCAGTGCCCCTAACCGGCCGGCGGCCTCATGGCCCGCGTTTCGCACGAGGCCGAACAAAAATCCGGCGGCGAACAAATCGCCGGCGCCGGTGGTGTCGACCATCTTTTCGATCGGGAACGCCGGCACTGCGACGACGGCGTCGGATGATGCCACCACGCAGCCCTTCTCGCTGCGGGTGACCACACCGAGCTTTGTATCCTTGCGCAGTTGCGTCAGCGCGGTGTCGAAATCCGAGGTCTGGTATAGCGAATGCAGTTCGGCCTCGTTGGCGAAAATGAGATCGACAGTGCCCTTGCGCATCAGATCGAGAAATTCGTCGCGGTAGCGATCGACGCAGAAGGAATCCGACAGCGTCAGCGCCACCTGGCGGCCGGCGCCGTGGGCGATGGTGGCGGCTTTGACGAAGGCTTCCTTGGCGCTTTTAGGATCCCAGAGATAGCCTTCGAGATAGATGATGCCGGAGGCCGCGACCTGGGCGTCGTCGATATCGGCAGGGGTCAGGTCCTGCGCGGCGCCGAGCCAGGTGTTCATGGTGCGCTCGCCGTCCGGCGTCACCAGGATGTAGGAGCAGCCGGTAGCCGGGCCGCCCGCCGCGGGTTTGGTTTCGAAGGTGACGCCGGCGGCGCGGATGTCGTGGGTATAGAGACGGCCGATCTGGTCGTCGCGGACCTTGCCCACATAGGCGGCGCGGGCGCCGAGATTGGCGAGGCCGACGATGGTGTTGGCGGCCGAGCCGCCGGACATTTCGGTGGCCGGGCCCATGTCGCCATAGATCGCCAGCGCGCGGGCCTCGTCGATCAGCGCCATGCCGCCCTTGGTCATGCCGTGGCGGGCAAGGAAGGCTTCGTCGGTCTGCACCAGCACGTCGAAAATCGCATTGCCGATCCCGAGAACGTTGTATTTTGCGTCAGCCATTTACCCGTCCTGTTTACGGCATTGTGCGAAAGGCTGCGGCCTACCAGATCGCCCCCCTGCCAGCAAGCCGAGCGAGCCTTTGTTGGAGCATGATCTGATCGGAAAACCGGTACCCACTTTTCCGGATCATGCTCTATAGAACCTGCAATGATCCGCTCCTTCCTCACGGTCTCCTCGGGAACACTGGCCTCGCGGCTGCTCGGCTTCGCGCGCGATGCGATGCTGGCGGCGCTGCTCGGCACAGGCGCCGTCGCCGATGCGTTCCTGGTGGCGTTCCAGGGGGTCAATGTGGTGCGACGGCTGCTCACCGAGGGCGCGCTGAATGCTTCATTGGTGCCGGCCTGGCTGCGCGTGCGCGAGACCGAGGGTGCGGCAGCGGCCGCGGCGTTTGCGGGCAGCGTGCTCGGCACCGTCAGCGCCGCGCTGGTGGTGTCGGCGGCTCTGATCGGGCTCGTGATGCCGCTGGTGATAACAGCGCTGGCGCCGGGTTTTGCCGCGACGCCGACGCTGCAGCTGGCGGTCGACGATGCCAGGCTGATGCTGCCGTATCTGGCCTTCGCCGGTCCCGTCACCGTGATGATGGCGCTGTTGAACGCACAAGGCCGTTTTGCGCTGACCGCGTTCTCGCCGCTGCTGTTCAACCTCGCGCTGATCGC
>JBKJUA010000357.1:0-4655 GCA_046590305.1 Bradyrhizobium sp. | reverse complement strand
ATGCTTCGTCTAACATCGAACTATGAAAGCAGGTCCCGACATCGCCATGATCGCCGCTCTGGTCGGCGATCCCGCGCGCGCCAACATGTTGACGGCACTGATGACCGGCCGCGCGCTGACCGCCAGCGAGCTGGCGCATCAGGCCGGCATCACGCCTCAGACCGCGAGTTCACATTTGTCGAAGCTCGAGGCCGGCGGCCTGATCGAGCAGGAGAAGCAGGGCCGCCACCGCTATTACCGCCTCAGCGATCCCGATGTTGCCGGCGTGCTCGAGGGCCTCGCCGGCCTTGCCGCGCGTGCCGGCCACATGCGCCTGCGCACCGGGCCGAAGGATCCGGCGCTGCGCCGCGCGCGGATCTGCTACGACCATCTGGCCGGCGACCTCGGCGTCCACATGCTGGACAGCCTGCGCAAGCAGCGCTTGCTGCGCCAGAGCAAGCAGGCGATCGAACTCACGGCCGACGGCGAGCGCTTCATGGCAAAGGCGTTGCAGATCGACGCCCGCGCGCTGGCGCATCCGCGCCGGCCGCTGTGCAAGGCCTGCCTCGACTGGAGCGAGCGGCGCCATCATCTCGCGGGCACGTTGGGTGCGGCGATCATGACGCGGTTCACCGAATTGAACTGGGCGGCGCGCGACGCCGCTCCAGGCAGCCGGGTGGTCAATTTCACCCGCAGCGGCGAGAAGCGTTTTGCCGCGCTGTTCGGCGAGCGCTCGGATTAAAGCTGCACGGGAGCTGACGCCGTAGCCCGGATGGAGCCGGCCGCCGTGCCGAACGCGCGGGCGATGGCGCAATCCGGGACGGAGCGTGACGCAACACCGGCCCCGGATTTCGCAAAGGCTCCATCCGGGCTACGACCGTGTGCAAATTTTCGATCGCTCGTTGAACGCCGAAGGCGCTCCCGCGCGCATTCATTTCACGTTCAGGTCGCCTCATTAAAGTCGCACAGATGTTTCGACTGGTTTGTCGTTCACGAGTCTGGCCACTGAGATTCCGGCGCCGCACAGTGCGGTCCGAAATATGGGAAAAAAAAGAGATGAAATATCTGATCGCAGCAGCCCTGCTTGCCACCACGGTGGTGGGCTTTGCTCCCATCGCCGATGCCGCGCAGGGATGCGGCCCCGGCTTCCACCGCGGCCCCTATGGCGCATGCGTGGTCAACCGTGGCGCGGTCGTGGTGCGACGCCCGCCGGTCGTGGTGGTGCGTCCGCCGGTCGTGTACCGCAGGGCTCCCGTAGTGGTGGTGCCTCGCGCCCGTGTCTGCCCCCGCGGTATGGTCTGGGTCGCTGGTCGCTGCCGTTACTGAGTCCACGCTTCGCATCCGGCAAAAACCCCGCTCGCGCGGGGTTTTTTGTTGGTGGGCCGGCCGACATCCGGGCCTGTCGTCGGCACGAAAACAGGAGGACGGAATCCCGCCCTCCTGCGAACCAGGTCGATTGCGCTTACCAGTAACGGCGGCGCCAATAACGGCGACGGCGGCGCCAGCGCCGGCGAAAGCCCCAGTGACGGCGACGCCGCCAACCGCGTCGACGCCAGCCCCAGCCGCGCCTGCCCCATCCCCTGCGGCGACCGCGGCCCCAGCGGACCTGCTCGGGCGCGAGACGATCGGCCTCGTCACCGGTCGTGACCGCCGGGCGCGCCTCGGTGTCTCCAGGCGGCAGGTCCTTGGAGAGCGGTTGCGGCGCAAGCGGTGCGGCCTCGGCCTCAGCGCCCGCGGCCAGCGCGACCGCGCCCGCGGCAAATCCAAAAGCGATTTTCAGAAAGTGGCGGCGTTCCATGACATCTCCCTCGTCGCGGCACTATTGAGTGATGCGAGGAGATTTTGATCGCGGCGAGATGAATGCCGGCTGAACCGCGCGTTCATCATATGCGATGCCCTCCCTGCGAGCGCAGAGACGTCGCGGGAGAATACGTAACCCACCTCCTGTCACATTTCCATGATATCGGCCTGCGCATCATCAGAGAGAACCGCCCATGCCGACCCGTCATCGTTCCATCCTGTTGTCCGCGCTCGTGTGCGGCGCCCTCAACGTCCCCGCCATTGCGCAAAACCTGCCGCGCGAGGCGCAGATCGGGCCCCGGCCGTTCTATCTCGTCGACAAGATGAAGGACGGGCCGCTGAAGCAGAAACTTCAGCAATGCACCGGGCCGTTTCACAAGACCGATTTTTCCATCGGCCATCGCGGTGCGGCGCTGCAGTTCCCCGAGCACACCAAAGAATCCTACCAGGCGGCAGCCCGGATGGGCGCCGGTATCATCGAATGCGATGTGACGTTCACAAAAGACCGGCAACTGGTCTGCCGGCATTCGCAGTGCGACCTCCACACCACAACCAACATCTTGTCGCTGCCCGCACTGGCCGCGAAATGCACCATGCCGTTCATTCCGGCCGATCCGGCGACCGGCCGCAAGGCATCGGCCAAGTGCTGCACCAGCGACATTACGCTGGCCGAATTCAGGACCTTGTCGGCCAAGATGGACGGATCGAATCCGAACGCCACCACCGTGGCCGGGTTTCAGGACGGCACGCCGCGCTGGCGCACCGATCTCTACAGCCATTCCGGCACGCTGATGACCCATGATGAGAGCATCGCGCTGATCAGGAGCCTCGGCGCCAAATTCACGCCGGAACTGAAGGCGCCCGAAGTCGCGATGCCGTTCGACGGCGACTACACCCAGGAGAAATATGCCGCGCAGATGCTGCGGGCCTACAAGGACGCGGGCATTCCCCCCGGCGACGTGTTCGCCCAGAGTTTTAACCTCGCCGACATCCTGTATTGGGGAAAGAGCGAGCCGGAGTTCGCGGCGCAGGCGGTGTATCTCGACGGTCGCTACGAGACCTCGGGCTTGCACCCCGCCAAGCCCGAGACCTGGAAGCCGTCGATGACGGAGCTGAAGGCGCAAGGCGTCAAGATTTTGGCGCCGCCGAACTACATGATGCTGGCGCTGAACGACAAAAGCGAAATCGTGCCGTCGGAATATGCCAAAGCGGCGAAGGCCGCCGGCCTCGACCTGATCGGATGGTCGCTGGAGCGCGACGGCCCGCTCGACCGCGGCGGCGGATTCTATCACAAGTCGATCAAGGCTGCGATCGACCGCGACGGCGACACGCTCACGGTGCTCGACGTGCTGGCGCAACAGGTCGGCATCCGCGGCATGTTCTCGGACTGGCCGGCGACCACGACGTTTTATGCCAGCTGCATGGGGATGAAGTGAGGGGCGATCCAACTCGCCCCGCTTGCGGGGAGAGGTCGAAGGCGAAGCCTTCGGGTGAAGGAAACTCTCCACGAGTCGCGCTCGTTGGGAGTCCCTCTCACCCCAACCCTCTCCCCGCAAGCGGGGCGAGGGAGAAGAAAATCACTCCGGCTTGATGCCGGCCTTCTTCACCACGTCGCCCCATCGCGCGATTTCCGACGTGACGAACTTTCCGAACTCCGGGCCCGCCAGGTTCGGCGTGGCGGAACCGTTCTTCGCCCAGATATCCTTCAGGAGGTCCGAATCCAGCGCCTTGCGTACTTCGGCCGCCATCTTCGCAACGATCTCCGGCGGCGTGCCTTTTGGCGCGAACAGCGCATACCAGGTCGACACCTCGTAACCCTTCATGCCGGCTTCCGCCGCGGTCGGGACATCCGGGATCGCGCCCGAACGCGCCGGCGCTGCAAGCGCGAGGCCACGCAGCGTGCCGGACTGGATCTGGTTGGCGGATGTGCCGAGCCCGTCGAACATGACGTGGATTTGCCCGGAAACCAGATCCTGCATGGCTGGACCCGCACCACGATACGGTACGTGGTTCATCTTGGTACCGGCGATGATATTGAACAATTCTCCCGCGAGATGGTGGGTGGTGCCGCGGCCCGCTGAGGCGTAATCCACCTTGTCCGGATTGGTCTTCAGATAGGCCAGGAATTCGGCCAGCGTCTTTGCCTCGACCTTGGAGGGATTGACGACAATCACCTGCGGCGGTGCCGCGATCAGGACGACCGGGATGAAGTCCTTTTCGAGATCGTAATCGAGCTTGAGATAGATCGACGGCGCAATGGCGTGGTGCGCTGCGCCGACAAAGAAGTTGTAGCCGTTGGCTTCGGCCTTGGCCGCCGCGGCCGCACCGACGGTGCCGCCGGCGCCGGCGCGATTGTCGATCAAAAAGCGCTGGCCGAGCTGCTTGTCGAGTTGCGCCGTCAGCGGACGGGCGAAAGCATCGGTGCCGCCGCCCGCGGCGAATGGCACGATGAGCGTCACCGGCTTGTTCGGCCAGCCCTGCGCCGCGGCTGGACCGCAAGCCAGCGCGAAGGCCGCAGCGCCCGTCAAGGCCAGTGTGAGATGGAACCCGGCCGCGCCAGCGCGCAGCGATCGAAAGCTCATGATGCGTTTCCTTGTCGACGGCGATATTGCCTGGTTGAATCGGCCGAATAGGCCATCGCCAGAGGCTTGGCAAGCCGGTTCGCCCCGCCTTTAGTAGTGCGTGCGACCGGCCCGGCAGCCTCGCCTTCGGTTTCCCGGCGCATGCGCGGCACTCGTGTGGGAACCTTAACCCGCAAACTCCTCCGCCAGCACCAGCACCTCGCGGGTGCGGCTGACACCGGGCCAGCAGCGGTCGAATTCGGCGACCAGCGGCTTCAGCGCATCGCCCCCGGTGCCGCGCTCCAGCGCCGCCAG
>JBKJUA010000316.1:0-14460 GCA_046590305.1 Bradyrhizobium sp. | reverse complement strand
GTCGCCGACAAAAGCTTGTTCGATACGAAAACGTCTGCGATTGACCGGCATTGGATTTTCCCTGACTGCACTCGTAACGTTTTAGGCAGATGCGATTTAACGTCAGGTTCACGCCGGGACCTGTGCGTGAAGTGTTTCGCTCGCGTCGCACACCAACGATTAACCATGCGCCGCCTGCGTTCACTGAAAATAAACGCTACCCGCCAAAACCGCGTGGGATTGACGACGTGGTGAATCGAAACGGCGATTCCGTTTACCAAACCGAGGCGGTTTTGATTTTAATTGGTGAAGTGCAACGGCGCCGATCAGGCGCTCCCAAAAACTTAACAGTGACGAAACAGTACAGAGTACGTCGATGTTGAAAAATATGACTCTCGCGCTGCTTGCCGGCGCGTCCTTGCTGGCTGGCGTCAATCCGGCCGCGTCGATCGAAGCCGGTCAACCCACCGAGCGCACCGTGATCCATGCCGACCGGCCCGAGCAGCGGCCGGTCCGACTGGCTTCCGCCGAGCGCTCCGGCATGGGCGGTGGCTTCATCGAGTTCCTGTTCAGCGACGGAGCTTCGCAGGGCGGCCGCTACCAGCAACAGCCCGGCTATCAGCCGTCCTATGAACCACGGCGCACGCTGTTGCCGCCGCTGGGCGCGGAGCAGGCGATGCGCCGGCAGGAAGACGTCAGCGAACCCGCGCGTCCCGCGTTCGATCCGAAATACGAGAAGCAGATGGTCGAGTATCACGGCAAGGAAAGCGCCGGCACGATCATCGTCGACACGCCGAACAAATTCCTGTTCCTGGTTCAGGGCGACGGCAAGGCGTTGCGCTACGGCATCGGCGTCGGCCGCCCCGGTTTCACCTGGTCGGGCGTCAAGCAGATTTCCGCGAAGAAGGAATGGCCGGCGTGGACGCCGCCGCCGGAAATGCTGGCGCGCCGTCCGGATCTGCCGCGGCACATGGAAGGCGGGCCGCAAAATCCGCTGGGCGCCCGCGCGATGTATCTGGGATCGTCGCTCTACCGCATTCACGGTTCGAACGAACCCTGGACCATCGGCACCAACGTCTCGTCCGGCTGCTTCCGGATGCGCAACGAGGACGTCATCGACCTCTATGGCCGCGTCACGGTCGGCGCCAGGGTAGTCGTGATCTGACTTTGCTGTCTTGCTTGAACGAAAACGGCCGCCCGGTGGGGCGGCCGCTTTGCTTTGATGCTGGCAGAAACTGGCCTGAATTAGTCGCTGTCGCCGTCGCCGCCGAAATCATCGGAATCCATATCCATATCGTCGTGATCGTCGTCATCAGATGCGCTATCGAACAATCCGGTGCGCGACGAGCCATCACCATTGCTGGCGTGGCGTCCGGACGAACCGATATCGTTGATTCCGGCTTCCTTCGCCAGATCGCCGCCGGACTGATCGGCCCACGGCCTGCGGTCTTCGACACTGCCGCGATGGCCCGCGCCGTCGCCCGCGCTCGCGGTATCACCGAAGCTCTGCTGCTTGCCGCCGCCGCCCATCATCGAGCTGATGCTGCCGAGCAGCAGCGAGCCGCCGACCATGCCGGCCGCCGCGGCGGCCGCAGTGCCGAGAAACGAGCCGCCGCCTCCGCCCATCGGCGCCTGTTGGCCACCATTGGGCTGCTGGCCGTAGGGGGCCTGATTATATTGCCCCGGACCCTGCGCCTGCTGCATGACCTGGCCGCTATTCCATGTCGGGCGGCCGGGAAGCTCGGGTGGCCGCACATTCGGCACCGAACCGCGCTGCGGCGCTTGCCCGAAAATCGTTTCGCGCATCGAATCGAGGAAGCCGGCCTGGGGTTGTTCGTCCTGGCCCTCCAGTTGCTGGATGCGGCTGTGGGCGCGCTTCAGCGCTTCGTCCTGCAGGAGCACGGTCTGCACCAGCGCGTAAAGGGCATTGGGCGCCTGGCGCAGGCCCTGTGCGATCGCGCCCGTGGCGTCCGGATCGCGCGGCGCACCCTCCACCTTCGAGAGGCGGTCGAAAAGATCGTCAACCAGTTGGCGTTCTTGCGGTGTCATGTCGTCTCTCCCTGGCGCCGGGGGCGCGGAGAAGATGTAGGGGTGGTTTGTGTCGCAAGTAGTCCCCGGGCGCATTAAATTTCTGTATGCGACAAAGCGTCCGGCCAAATTACCTGACGGCGTTCAACCCAGTGTTACCTTATTCGCCGCCAGCAGTTCCGGGAATTGCTCGCCGCCGAGAAAGGTGTGCTCGTGTTCGCGCTGCACGGTCAGCGGGTCGAGGCTGACGAGGAGGTCGTCGACGAAGCCGGGGTGACACATGATGAGGCCATCCGCCGGCAGCGCATCGAGGAATTGCCGCATCAGCGCGCCGAAATCCGGCTGTGCCGAAAAATCATAGGCGCCGGCAAACGCCGGATTGAAGGCGATACCGGCGCGCGTGGCGCGGCGGCGAAACTGCGCGCTCAGGACGTCGAGAACCAGCGCCTTGGGAGCGCCGAGCCGCCGGGCCAACGGCAAATTGCGTCCGCCCTGGCGAACCCAGGCGTCGGGCGCCGATTGCTTCACCGCGGCCAGAAAAGCGTCGCGCACGCCCGGAAACAGCTGCGCGTGCTGATGGCCGTCGACAAAGTCCGGCGCGCGGCCGAACAATTCACCGAAGGCCGCGAGCTGCACGATTAGCTCGGCATGGACCATCTCGGGATCGAGCAGCCGCAGCAGGCCGGCGCGCAGCAGTTTCGGGAAGGGCAGGAACATGCCGCCGTCAAGCGGCCGAAAATGCATCGTCAGCGGACTGAACGGCGCCGTCAGCGTGACGTGCAGGCCGATGGCGCAACGCGGACTGCCGGCGGCGGCAACCTCAAGCGCGCGAGCTTCGTCGCGGCCGATCGCGGCCCCGACCATCATCACCGACGTGGCGTTGAGGCGGCCTCGCTCGATCAGGTCGCGGATCGCGCGGTTGACGCCGGGGCTGATACCGTAATCGTCGGCGCACAGCCAGATCCGGCGCGGCGGCGCGGCATCGGTCATTCCGCGGCGGTCCGTTCGATGCTGGCTTCCTGCTCGCCCCGCTTCACGCTGTGCTCGGCCACGAAATAGATCGGGCGCGCCTTCAGCTCGGAAAGAATCTTGCCGATATATTCGCCGACAATGCCGATCATGATGAGCTGCACGCCGCCGATGGTCATCAGGCCGACCACCAGCGAGGGATAACCGGGGACGGACTTTCCGCTCATCCAGGTTTCCCACAGGATGGTCAGACCGAACAGGAAAGCGATGGTGGCAAGTACGACGCCGAGCAGGCTGGCAAGACGCAGCGGCGCTACCGAGAAGGATGTCAGGCCTTCGATCGAAAGCCCGACCAGCTGGCCGGGGCTGAACGAGGTGACGCCATGGGCGCGGGCCGCTGGTTCGTAGTCGACGCGGATCTGGCGAAAGCCGATCCAGCTCGCCAACCCCTTGAAAAAGCGATTGCGCTCCGGAAGCTGCCGCAGCGCGGCCGCGGCCCGCGGCGACAGCAGCCGGAAATCGCCGGCATCCGCCGGGATCTTCTGCCGCGCGCCCCAATTGATCAGCGCGTAAAAGCCGTGCACGGCGATGCGCCGCATCCGTGATTCATTGTCGCGGTGCGCCTTGGCGGTATAGACCACATCGAAGCCGCCCTCGATCCAGTGGTTGACGAGTTGCTCCACCAGCGCCGGCGGATGCTGGCCGTCGCCGTCCATGAACAGCACCGCGCCGAGCCGGGCGTAATCCAGCCCCGCCATCAGGGCGGCTTCCTTGCCGAAATTGCGCGACAGCGACACCACCTGAACGTCGAGCCCGTCAGTGCCAAGCCCGCGCGCAATGTCGAGCGTTTTGTCGGCGCTGCCGTCATCGACATAGACGACCTCGCAGCCCAGCCCGTAGCGCTGCCGCAGCGTTTTCGCCAGCGCGCCGAGCCGCTGATGCAGAAAGGGCAGCCCGGCTGCCTCATTATAGAGGGGGACGACGATCGACAGTCCCTGCGCCGCGGCGTTGGCCGCGGTGGTCGACAGATCAGAAACGTCCGTACCCAGCATCATCGATCAGGTCCAAGCCTATCATGCAACAGCATATTCTACTCGCTGTTAGCTGTCGCTACGATGAACAGAAGGCGCGTAAGCGCTTTCCATCCGAGTCAGTGCGCTCTTCTTCTCCCCTCCACCCGCGCAGCGGTGGGGAGAGGTCGGGGGTGTCTCCGCACGCACGACTGCCAGAGAGTCCGCTGAGACGCCCCCCACCCCCGACCCCTCCCCACCACGCGCAAGTGCGCGCGGGAGGAGGGGAGAGGAGGTGATCTTCCCCCGAAAGAATGGACAGGGCTAAGCTGCTTTTAGCTCCATCTCGATCGGGCTGATATAGCCGATGGCGGAGTGGCGACGGGTTCGATTGTAGAAGCCCTCGATATAAGCGAAGATATCGCGTGTGGCTTCTGCACGAGTTGCATAGTGGGTATGGTGGACGAGCTCGGTTTTGAGCGTGTGGAAGAAGCTCTCCATTGGGGCATTGTCGTAGCAGTCTGCCCTGCGGCTCATGGATGGCAGGAAACCTGCGGATTTGATCGCCTTGCGATAATCCTCCGAGGCATATTGAACGCCGCGATCGGAATGGTGGATCAGGCCTTCAGCGGGGCGTTGCGCCGAGATGGCCATCCGCAAAGCTGCCAGCGGCAAGTCGGTCCGCAGGTGATCGCACATTGCCCAGCCGACGATCTTGCGGCTGTAGAGATCGAGGACCGTGGCCAGATAGAGCCAGCCTTGGTCGGTCTCGACATAGGTAATATCTGCGAGCCAGACTCGGTTCGGCGCAGTGGCGGTAAAGTTGCGGTTGAGCAGGTTCGGGGCGATCGGCAGGTCGTGATGGCTGTCGGTGGTGCGCACCCATCGTGGCCGGGCCATAATGGCCCTGATACCGTGGCGGCGCATCAATCGCTCTATGCGGCCGCGGCTCACCCCGCGGCCCTGGGCCGTCAGCTCGGCATGGATACGCGGACTGCCATAACGCCCGCGTGTGTCGCGATGGATCCGCCGGATGTCGTCGACGAGGTCACGATTGGCGGCCGATCGCCGGCTCTCCGGGCGCGAGCGCCAGGCATAATAGCCGGCCGACGATACCCCGAGCACCTCGCACAGGATCGTCACTGGATAGTCGGCGCGGCGATCTTCGATGAAGCGGAATCTCATGTCCGAACTCCAGCAAAGATCGCGATCGACTTTTTTAAAATGTCGCGCTCCATGCGCAGCCGCTCGTTCTCCTGCTGCAGGCGGGCAAGCTCGGCCGCGTGATCCGCCGACGGCGGCGCCGCCTGCGTTGTGGGGCGCCACGTCGCCGCCGTCGGCTCCCGCCTCACCCCACGCTGTTCCACCCAGCGCCGCAACACCGAATCGCGCAGGCCAAGTTCCTTGGCCACCGCTCCTATCGACCGGCCGCTCGAAGCCACCAGATCGACCGCTTGCCGCTTGTAGTCGTCCGTAAACGACCGACGTGGACGTCCTTGCATTTGACACCTCCTGGCTCCTTGAGCCTACTACAGGTGTCCATCAATTCGGAGGAGGCTCAGAGGATCACCTCCGCAGGAATTCTTCGAGCCTGGCGAACAGCGGATTGTCGCGGTCAAGCACATAGTCGAGCGAGGCCACCGACACCGTCTCGGCGCCGCGTTCGCGAAGAAAACTGCCGAGCGCGTAAAGCTGCGCCGGCGGACAGTGCAGGGTGACCATCCCCGACGACGTCGGGCCGCCGAACGGCGAGACCACGCCGAAGCGATTATGGGCTTCCGCCAGCAGCGCGGCGTCGCAGCCGGCGAAGCGGGTGCGGACTTCGCGGTATTTGCTGGCCCTTGCCCGCGCCGCGATGTGATCCAGGATGACGCGCGCGGTTTCGCGGTTCGCATCCGACCAGTCGGCGTCCCTGGACGCCACGAGGTTGGCCTGGCTGCGCAGGATCACGCCGTCGTCGAGCACCTTGAGGCCGTTGGCAACCAGCGTGGCGCCTGTCGTGGTGATATCGACGATCATTTCGGCGGTGCCGACGGCGGGCGCGCCTTCGGTCGCACCGGCGCTTTCGACGATGCGGTAATCGACCACGCCATGCGAGGCAAAGAAAGTCCGGGTCAGGTTGATGTATTTGGTCGCCACCCGCATCCGCCGGTTATGCTGGGCGCGAAAACCTGTGGTGACGTCGTCGAGGTCGGCCATGGTGCGAACATCGATCCAGGCCTGCGGCACCGCCACCACGACGTTGGCGCTGCCGAAACCGAGATTGTCGATCAGCATGACGCGCTTGTCGGCGTCGGCAATGCTCTCGCGCACCAAGTCTTCGCCGGTCACGCCGAGGTGGACCATGCCGCGCGCCAGCTGCGAGGCGATCTCGCTGGCGGAGAGATAGGCGATCTCGACATTGTCGAGGCCCGCGATGGTGCCGCGATAGTCGCGGGCGCCGCGCGGCTTGGCCAGCGACAGTCCGGCGCGGGTGAAGAAGGCCTCGGCCTGTTCCTGCAGGCGGCCCTTGGAGGGAACGGCGAGAACGAATGGCGCGGTCATGCTGCGCTCCCGCTCGCGGCGGGCTTGCGGCCCGCCTGCGTCAGGGATTCGACCCAGATCGAAAATCCGACCGCCGGGATCGGCACAGCAGAACCAAGCTGGGTCATCAGCCCGTCGTAGCGTCCACCCGCCACCAGCGGCTCGGTGCTGTTGCTCTTGTCGTGCAGTTCGAATTCGAAGCCGGTGTAGTAGTCGAGGCCGCGTCCGAACGAGGTGGAGAACCGGGTCTTGGCGGTATCGATGCCGCGTGCGGCCATGAAGCCGACCCGGCTTTCGAACTGGTCGATCGCCGAGGCGATATCGAGTTTGGCGTCGGCGGCGAGCGCGCGCAGTTGCGCGATCGCCGCATGGGGATCGCCCGCGATCGCGAGAAAGCGCTTGATGGTGCCGAGCGCGTCGCGCGGCAGCGCGCCGCCCTTCAAGGTCGATTGCTCGAGAAAGCGGTCGGCGATCTCGTCGACGGAGCGGCCGCCGACATTGGTGGTGCCGGCGATCGACATCAGGTCGGTCACCAGCGCCAGCGCCGCCTTGCGGTCGGAGCCGGCCAGGGCTGCAAGCACGCCTTCATACTCGTTGCGGCCGGGCGCGGTCTTGAGCGTCAGCCGCTCGATATCTTCGGTCAGGCTGACCTTGCGGTTGAAATCCTTGATCAGCCGCCGCCGCCACACCGGATAGAGATCGAGGGCCTCGATCAGCGCGTTGAACAGCGCCACATCGCCGGTGCGGATCTCGACTTCGCTCAGCCCGAATGCGGCGGTCGCTTCCAGCGCCAGCGCCAGCATTTCGGCATCCGCCGCGGCGCGGTCGGCCCGTCCGAAGGATTCGATGCCGGCCTGCAGGAATTCGCTCGGCCGGCCGCCGCGATAGCGAAACACCGGCCCGAGATAGCAGAAGCCCACAGGCCGGCCTGCGCCGGGGGAGGCGAGATAGTCCCGCGCCACCGGAATGGTGAGGTCGGGGCGGAGGCACAGTTCCTCGCCGCTGGGGTCGGTGGTCAAATAGAGGCTCTTGCGGATGTCCTCGCCCGACAGATCCAGAAACGGCTCGGCCGGCTGCAGGATATCCGGTTCGGCCTGCAGGTAGCCGGCCTGCGTGAACGACAACAGCAGGGCGTCCGCCCATGCGGCGGATCCGGTCGCACGAGGGGCGGCGGTTAGAGTCATCGCGAAGTCCAAGCTTTGGCTGGAAACCGGGTTCCAGAGGTCAGGGCGCAGCCCTTAGCATGGCCCGGCGGGGGTTTCGACCCGGAATAGTCAAGTGGCTTAACGTCCGGCCAAAAAGCAAGCTGCCGCAGCGCAGCACGAGTGCTGCGAGGCAGGTGCCTCGTTACATTGCATGGGGTTGTTTTCGCGATTTTTCTAGCCGGCCGGGCCGGGTCCGCGCCAGTCACCCAGCGCCGCCTGCACCAGCGCCAGCGCCGCGACGCCAGCTGTATCAGCCCTGAGGATCCGCGGCCCCAGCGAAAGCTGCAGGATTTGTGGCTGCCGGAGCAGAATAGCGCGCTCTTCCTCGGCAAATCCGCCTTCGGGGCCGATCAACACGTCGATTCCACCCGATCCCGCCGGCTCGCCCTGCAACGCCTGCAGCGGGCTTGTGGCGTCCGCGGCCTCGTCGCAGAACACCAGCAGGCGCCGGGCGTCGCGCAGGCTCAAATAGCGATCAAGCGGCACCGGCTCGGCGACTTCGGCGAGGCTCAGGATACCGCATTGCTCGGCGGCCTCGATGACATTGGCGCGCATCCGCTCGCTATTGACCCTCGAGACCTGGGTGAAGCGGGTCACCACCGGCCGCAGCGCTGACGCCCCCATCTCTACCGCCTTCTGCACCATATAGTCGAGCCGGGCATGTTTTAAGGGCGCAAAGACGTAGGCGATGTCGGGCAGCCGATCCTGCTCCCGGGTCTGGGTCGCTATCACAAGACTGTCCGGCCGCTTGCGGCCGGCAATCTGCGCCTGCCATTCGCCGTCACGTCCGTTGAACGCCAGGATCGTGTCGCCAGCGGCCAGCCGCAGCACATTGCCGAGATAATTGCTTTGGTTGCGCTCGAGCGGGACCGCTTTGCCTGACGCCAGCGCGGCATCGACAAACAGCCGGGGGCTACGAAAATCGGGTTGAGGCATGGTCAAGGTTCCAATCGGCGCTCCTTTTAGCCCAAAGCGGCGGAATTAACCCAAATATTGCCGTCCAGCGCGGCTCTACGCCGCGCTGTTGCCAAATTCGGCAGGTTGTTAAGAGTCGGCAGGAAACGTAAAAAGCCCCACAATCTGAATTCTTCTTAGACGTTGGGACCGTTCGACCGTGCCGGAGGAACAGCTTTGATCATCCGCCGCTTGATTGTGCCGCTCACCGTGGCTCTCGTAACCTGCCATGCCGGCCAGGGTTTTGCGCAAGGCGCATTCCCGGCGCCGTTGCCCGGCCAGGCCGCGCCGGGCAACGCTTCGCCGTTCCCGCCGGTTAATGGCGCGGCGCCTGCCGCTTCGACTGGGGGGCCCAGTCCGTTTCCCGCGACGGGTGCGGCGCCGATCACCGGGTCCGCGTTCGAGCGCGGACCGGCACCTCCCTCGCAGGCAGGCGGTCCTCCCGATGACTGCATGAAGAAGTTCATGCCGTTGCGCGAAGAGGCGGAGAAGCGCGGCAAGCTGATCAAGGCCGCCGGCGACCGCAAGGCGGGGCCGGAAGAAGCCTGCAAGCTGATCGGCAATTTCGGTCAGTCCGAAATCAAGATGATCAAATTCGTCGAATCCAACGCCGCCCGATGTGGAATTCCGCCGTCGGTCGCCGACCAGATGAAGACAGGTCACAAGAACACCGAGAACATGCAGAAGAAAGTCTGCGCGATGGCGCAGCAGGTGCAACAAAAAGGTCCGGCCGGCCCGAGCCTGAGCGAAGTTCTGGGCTCTTCGGCCGCCGCGCCGGAAGCCACCGCCGTGCGAAAAGGCGGCAGCACCTTCGACACCCTGAACGGCAACGTCCTCACGCGATGACCGCAATCCGATGAGCGGCGCGGCGGCGCCAGTTGCCGACGCCACCGGCAACTGGGTCGACACCAGGGCGCCGTCATGGTCACGGCCATACTTGCGGCTCTCCCGCCTCGACCGGCCGATCGGATCATGGCTGTTGCTGATGCCGTGCTGGTGGTCGGCGGCGCTCGCCGCCGGCATCACCGGCGCTTTCGGCCAGTTGCCCCTGATCCTGGCGCTGTTCTTCCTCGGCGCGTTCGTCATGCGCGGCGCCGGCTGCACCTGGAACGACATTACCGACCGCGACCTCGACGCCCGCGTCGAACGGACGCGGTCGCGGCCGATCCCGGCGGGACAGGTCAGCGTGCCGCAGGCGGCGATCTTCCTGGTCGCACAGGCGCTGGTCGGATTGCTGGTGCTGCTGCAGTTCAACCGCTTCGCGGTCATGACCGGCATCGCCTCGCTTGTTATCGTCGCGGTCTATCCGTTCATGAAGCGGATTACCTGGTGGCCGCAGATCGTGCTCGGCCTCGCCTTCTCCTGGGGCGCGCTGATGGGATTTGCGGTGATACTGGGGCGCATCGATGCGACGGCGTTGGTGCTCTATGCCGGCTCGATCGCCTGGGTGATCGGCTACGACACAATCTATGCCCATCAGGACGCCGAGGACGATGCGCTGATCGGAGTGAAATCCACCGCGCGCCTGTTCGGCGCGCGCACCCTCCGGGCGCTGGCGATCTTTTACAGCCTGGCGGTGGTCTTGATCGGCACGGCACTGGCGCTCGGTGCCGCGCGATGGCCGGCCTGGATCGGGCTAGCCGCATTCGCCGCTCATCTGGTCTGGCAGATCCGGCGTCTGGAGATTTCCGATCCCGCGCTGTGCCTGCGGTTGTTCAAATCCAACCGCGATGCGGGCCTGCTGCTGTTCGCGGGCTTGCTGATCGATGCTGTGATGCGGGCCGGCATGGTGCCGTAGGGTGGTCAAAGGCGCGCACTTCGCGCTGTGCCCACCATCTACTCGATCACTGTAATTGGTGGTTGCGAATGGTGGGCACGCTTGCGCTTTTCCCACCCTACGATTCCAGTTCAATTCCGCGCGATGATCTCGCGCTCGCCCTGATGGATGTTGGCCGGATTGATCAGACCTCCGGCGCGCCGCCGCACCAGGAATTTCGGACGCCGGGCCCGGATCGCGTTGTGACGCCGGCGCCGAGGCGCGGGTTCGCGCGTCCTGTCTTCCTTTATTTGCGGAAGCGCGAAGATCTCGCTCCACATCTGCGAGGCGGAGGCGATTTCCTCGCGGTCGGAGCTGACGCACAACGGAATCGACAATGACGGATCGCGATGCACCAGCACCAGCATCTGCGCATCGTCGATGCCGCGGAGCGCGACGCCAAGAAAATCGCTGACACGGACGTTGATCGCCATCTGCATGCCGCTGATGGCACGGCGCAGCACCACGCGTTCGCGATGAAGTTCGATGTTCCGCACGCCGCCATCTGCGCGCGTGTCATGCGCATCGAAGCGGACGGGCAGGGAAAGAGGGTCGAGCCGCAAGGCGCGGCTCGACCCGGCGGGATTGATCCCGCTTGTTGCTGTTTGACGCCTCACGGCTTTTATCTCCCCGCCGGGATTATGTTCCCGGTCGATGTGTGAGACCGTAGCCGAGCCCGATCCGGATTCGCTTAAAAAGGCTGGTTAATCCGCCGTCACCCGCTTGCATGATTGACAAGTCCTTGGCCGACATGATTGACGAGACCTTGCGGGCATGCCGAAAATCATTCGCTTTCCCCTGCAACAAATGCTTGAAATCGCTGTGAATCAGGCACATCTGAAGGGTCTGCTGATTTGCTTTAGGGCGCTCCTCGACGCCCCTTGAATGCCCCTCAATCCCAAGGGATTTTATTCGTGATCTCTTCACCATCCGCCGCATCGGCGCTTTCTTCGAAAGCCGCCTCTTCCGACCTGTTCGATCAATCGGCGCTGAGTACGCTGGCGCAGCGCCTTGTCGAGGCTGCCAAACGGGCCGGCGCCGATGCGGCCGACGCGGTGGCGGTGCGTGGCATCTCTCAAGGCGTCGAGGTGCGCGACGGGCGCGTCGAGGAATCCGAACGCTCCGAGGGCGACGATGTCGGACTGCGGGTGCTGGTCGGACAGCGGCAGGCGGTGGTCTCCACCAACGACGTCAGCGGTGATGGCGTCGCGAAACTTGCCGAGCGCGCCGTCGCGATGGCACGGGTGGCACCCGACGACAAATATGTCGGCCTCGCCGATCCCTCGTTGCTGGCGCGTGATTTTTCCGATCTCGATCTGCTCGACCCGAAGGTTCCCTCGACAGCCGAACTCGAACGCCGCGCCTGCGAAGCCGAAGCCGCCGCACTCGCGGTCAAGGGCGTCAGCAAATCCGGCGGCGCATCCGCCTCGACCGGCATCGGCGGCATGGTGCTGGTGACCTCGACCGGCTTTCACGGCTCTTATTTGCGCTCCAGCCAGGGTATCTCGATGACCGCGATCGTTGGGGACGGTACCGGCATGGAACGCGACTATGATTTCACCTCGGCACCGCACGCCTCCGATCTCGCCTCGCCCGAAAGCGTCGGCCGCAAAGCGGGCGAGCGCACCGTGGCGCGCGCCAATCCGCGCAAGGTCGAGACCTGCAAGGTGCCGGTGGTGTTCGATCCCCGGGTTTCTGGCTCGCTGGTCGGCCATCTCGTCGGCGCGGTCAACGGCGCCTCGATCGCGCGCAAAACCTCGTTCCTGAAGGATCGCCTAGGCCAGCAATTGTTTGCCAAGAACATCCGCATCATCGACGATCCCTTGCGGGTGCGCGGCTTGCGCTCGCAGACGTTCGACGCCGAGGGCGTCAAGGTGAAGAAGCTCGCCATCATCGATGAGGGCGTGCTGACCTCCTGGTTGCTGGATTGCGCGACCGCGCGCGAGCTCGGGCTGGTCACCACAGGCCATGCGCATCGCGGCGTGTCTTCGTCGCCCTCGCCGGGATCCTACAATCTGCATCTGGAGGCAGGCGAAGCCACCCCGGCTGAGCTGATCGCCGACATCAAGCAGGGTTTTTACGTCACCGACCTGATCGGCTCCGGCGTCAACGGCGTCACCGGCGACTACAGCCGCGGCGCTTCCGGGTTCTGGATCGAGAACGGCGAGATCACCTATGCGGTGAGCGAGGTCACCATCGCCGGGCATCTGCTGAAGATATTCAAGTCGATGATTCCCGCCAACGATCTGGAATTCCGTTACGGCGTCAATGCGCCGACGGTTCGCATCGAGGGACTGACGCTTGGCGGACGTTAGCGCCGAGCGCGTGCACGACGGGATTTTGACGCGCGAGAAGCTGGCGCGCGATGCCGCCTTGCTCACCGATACCGTGCGCGAGGCCGGCGCGCTGGCATTGTCGCTGTTCCGCACCGAACTGAAGAACTGGACCAAGGGCGCGTCGTCGCCGGTGTCGGAGGCCGACATCAGGACCAACGACCTGCTGGAGAGCAGGCTTCGCACGGCCACGCCTGATTATGGCTGGCTGTCGGAGGAAAGCGTCGATGACGACAAGCGTCTCGGCAAGCGGCTGACCTGGATCGTCGATCCGATCGACGGCACCCGCGGTTATCTCGCCGGCCGCGAGGACTGGTGCGTCAGCGTGGCGCTGGTCGAGGATGCGACGCCGGTGCTGGCGGCGGTGTTCGTACCGGTCAGCGACGAATTTTTCTTCGCGGTGCGCGGGCAGGGCGCGACGTTGAACGGCGTGTCCGTTGGTGCGGCAACCGGCGCCGAGCTGGATTTTTCCCGCGTCGCCGGTCCGAAGCCGCTGGTTGAACGGCTCAATGCCTCGTCCGGAGACACCGTGCTTCACCCCCGAATCGGGTCGCTGGCGCTCCGGCTGTGCCGGGTCGCACATGGTGGCCTGGAAGCTGCTTTTGCCGGCGGCCAGAGCCGCGACTGGGACCTTGCTGCGGCCAATTTGATCGTGCAGGAAGCGAATGGTAACATGACCGCGCTCTCGGGGGATCCGATCCTCTACAATCGCCGGGAGGTGACGCATGGGGTGCTGGTGGCCGCGGGACGCGATCGTCATGCGCGCATTGTCGAGCATTTTCGTAACCACCCGCTGCCCTGAGCGTCCCGCGATACGCGTCACGACTCGATACGTGTAAGACTGCCGCTGCTTTGCCGGGCACCGCATTAGGAAAAAGAAACATGCCAGATAGTGCCCAGCAGCAATTGCTGCACCTCGTCATCGGGGGCGAACTGACCGACCTCGAACACACCACCTTCAAGGATCTCGATGCCGTCGAGATCGTCGGCGTATTCCCCAATTACGCGTCGGCGCATGCCGCCTGGAAAGCCAAGGCGCAGCAGACCGTAGACAACGCCCACATGCGCTACTTCGTCGTGCACCTCCACCGGCTGCTCGATCCAGGTCAAGACGTGAAGCCTGCCCGTTGAAAAAGCTTCTTCGCAATGTGCTGCGCAGCAGCTGGATTCAGCGCGCGGTGGGTGTTCTCGCGGCCGAGTATCTGCGGCTGGTCTGGCTGACCAACAGGTTCAGTTTCGATCCGCCCAACATCTATGAAATGGCGGAACCGCACCAGCCGCTGATCTTCGCATTCTGGCACGGCCAGCATTTCCTCACCCCCTTCATCAAGACCAGGGCAACCCATCGTGCCAAGGTGCTGATATCAAGGCATCGCGACGGTGAGTTCAACGCCATCGCCGCCGAACGGCTCGGCATCGAGACGATCCGCGGCTCCGGCGATCACGGCGGCGCCTTCAACCGCAAGGGCGGCGTCGGCGCGTTCAGGCAAATGGTGCAGGCGCTCGAGGAGGGGTGCAATGTCGCCTCCACCGCCGACGTGCCGAAGCGCTCGCGGGTGGCCGGGCTCGGCATCATCATGCTGGCGCGGGAATCCGGCCGGCCGATCGTGCCCTTCGCGATGGTGACCAGCCGTTTCATACGG
>JBKJUA010000155.1:0-9721 GCA_046590305.1 Bradyrhizobium sp. | reverse complement strand
CTGATCGAGGTCGCCAATGCCGGGCCCGACGAGCTCAAGGTATTGCTCGAGGGCGTCAGGCGGCTGGGTTTCGCCGGCATCAACGTCACCTTTCCCTACAAGGAAGCCGTGCTCGATGTGCTCGACGAGTTATCGCCGCGCGCCGCCCTGATCGGCGCCGTCAATACCGTCACTGTCCGCGACAGCAGGTTGATCGGCCATAACACCGATGCGACCGGTTTCGCGCGATCCATCGCCGAGCTCGTCACCGCCTCCTCGCATGGCGCCGTCGCGGTAATCGGCGCCGGCGGCGTCGGCAAGGCTATTGTATTCGCGCTGGCCGGGCTCGGCGTGCGCGAATTGCGGATTTTCGACAGCGACCACGCCAGGGCCGCGGCGCTGGCCGTCCGGCTCGATGGCCAGACCAGTGCAAGCGTTGCCGATAGCGTCGAGGATGCGTTGCGCGGCGTCGCGGGTGTGGTCAATGCTTCCCCGGTCGGGATGCTGCCCAGCGTCGACACGCCGGTTCCCGATGCGCTGCTGCATGCCGGGCTGTGGGTCGCCGATGCCGTGTACTCACCGCTCTGGACGCCGCTCCTGATCGCGGCAAAGGCCAAAGGCGCCCGCGTAATGACCGGACGCCAGCTTGCGATCCATCAGGCCGCCGACGCTTTCGAACTGTTCACGGGGCATATGCCGTCCCTGACCGAACTGGGAATGGCATTCGACGGCGTGATGGCGAAACGACACGCCGCTGCGTAGCCGATGCGCGGCTCTTCTCCCCTCCTCCCACGCGCCCTTGCGCGTGGTGGGGAGGGGTCGGGGGTGGGGGGTGCTTACGCGTTCACCGATGCTGCGGCTCCAGCCGATAGACCCCCCACCCCCGACCCCTCCCCGCCGCTGCGCCCGCCTTCGCCAAGTGGCTTCGGCGGACGCAGCGGGAGGAGGGGAGAAGATTAGCTCCCGCTGAAAGAATTATAGCCCATGTCTTCCCAATAGCCGCCCTTGTAGTCGTTGGTGACTTCCATCGAGATCACATATTTCGGATTCTTGAAACCGAGTTTTGTGGGCACCCGGATCTTCATCGGGAAGCCATAGGCCCGCGGCAGGATCTCGTCGCCGAATTTGAAGGTCATCTGGGTCTGCGGATGCAGCGCGGAGGCCATGTCGAGCGGCGAGTTATAGCCATCGACGTCGGCGCACTGGAACCAGCAATATTTGGCACGGGTATCGGCGCCGATTATTTTAAGGAAATCGCGCAACGGTACGCCGGTCCAGCTTCCGATCGCGCTCCAGCCTTCGACGCAGATATGGCGCGTCACCTGCTTGACCTGCGGCAGCTGGTAGAGCTCCTCCAGCGTCCATGATTTCTTGTTGTCGACGAGGCCGCGCACCTCGAGCTTCCATTCCTTGCCGTCGATGGTGGGGGCGTCGTCGAGCGCGTAATAGGCATTGAAGGGGAACGGCTTCGTAATGGCGCTTTCCGGGAAGGTCGGCGCCAGCGTGTTGGGATTGAAGATCGCGGCCTGCACGCCGTCATTGAATTTCGAAATCCGTGTCAGCATCGACTCGGCCGAAAAACTGTCTGACACGTCGCAGCCGGTCAACAGCGTCAGCGCGCCGAGGCTGGCGCCGCCGGCGATGAAACGTCGCCGCGCCAGATCGGGCATCAATTTGGTGGCGTCTCTGACCAGCAATTGCTTGTCGACGCCGGGGATCAGAAGCGAGCGAAGTCGGCCCATGATGTTCCTCCTCAAATATGCTCAGCGGCCGATGATCATGGCGCGCAGGCTTTTCGGCACCAGCAGCGCCAGCACGACATGCACCACCATGAATGCGACGATCGCCGCCATGCAGAAGAAATGGACGTAGCGCGCGGCCTCATAGCCGCCGAACAGCGCTGTCAGATATTGCAGCTGCACCGGCTTCCAGATCGCCAGGCCCGACAGCACGATGAGGATGCCGACCACGATGATCCCGGCATAGAGCAGCTTCTGGACATAATTGTATTTCGTCAGGTCCGCATGCGAGAGCTTGCCGGTCAGCGCGGCCCTGGTGTCGGCCATCACGCCCTCCGGCGTGATCGGCAGCAGCTTCTTGCGGAAACGGCCGGTGGCGAGACCAAGGATGAGATAGACTGCTCCGTTGACCATCAACAGCCACATCGCGGCGAAGTGCCACAGCAGCGCGCCTCCCAGCCAGCCGCCCAGCGTGATCGTTTTCGCAAATTTGAAATCAAACAGCGGCGAGGCGTTGTAGATCTGCCATCCCGACATGATCATCAGGATCATCGCCACCGCGTTGGTCCAGTGCAGGATGCGAACCCAGGCCGGCTGGATCACTTTCGTCGTCGTGGCGGCCGCAGGTGTCTGGTCGTTAACGGCGAGGCTGGACATGGTGATTCCCTGGCTTTTCCACGCTAAGGGGGTGCCGATACACGCTTATACGCCGGAACCCGGTGGTTCGTTACTGCCAAGGCGCTATCAGGTTGATGCCTGTCGCCTATGACGGTCACAAAAAAGCGAGCCGGGTTACCCCGGCTCGCTCTTCCGTCACACATCCCGCCCGGGGCAGGGCAGGCGCGGGACTACTCCATTACGACTTCGGCATCAGGACGGTGTCGATCACGTGGATCACGCCGTTGGACTGGTTGACGTTGGCGATCGTGACGGTCGAGGAACCGCCCTTGGCATCGACGAGCATCACCTTGTCGCCCGACTTCTTCACGGTCAGTTCTTCGCCTTCGACGGTCTTGAGCTTCTTGCCATCGGTCAGGCTGGCGGCGTCCATTTTCCCGGCCACCACGTGGTAGGTCAGGATCTTGGTCAGGGTCGCCTTGCTCTCCGGCTTGACAAGGGTCTCCACGGTGCCGGCCGGCAGCTTGCCGAACGCGGCGTTGGTCGGCGCGAACACGGTAAACGGACCCTTGCCCGAAAGGGTGTCAACCAGACCGGCGGCTTTCACGGCTGCCACCAGCGTGGTGTGGTCCTTGGAGTTGACGGCGTTCTCGATGATGTTCTTAGAGGGGAACATCGCGGCGCCGCCGACCATCACGGTCTTCTCGCCGGACATTTCGCTCTTCATCATTTTGTCTTGCGCGCTGACGGGCGCAACGACGGCGGCTGTCAGGGCCAGTGCGCCGAAGGCGGCGGCGGAAAAGAGTGCAATACGCTTGGACATGGAACATCTCCCGATGATTGAGGTGACCGGCGGTTCGCCGGCGCTGAAGGGGCAACAACCACGCTTGCCCGGTTGGTCGGACTGCGTCGCCATTGCAACCAATTACGGGAGGGCCCGGGGCGGGTTTCGAGAATAATTTATCGTGATGAATGAAACTATTTTCGGCGGTGGCCGTTTGGGGGGCTTGCCCTTCTGGGCCCCCTCTCCCGCGCTTGCGGGGGAGGGTTGGGGCGCTTCCGCGGGCGCGGTGCGTGTTGAGGGATTTGTCCCACCCGCCGCGCTTCGCGCGTCGACCTCCCCCGCAAGCGGGAGAGGTAAGGGAGCGCCGCGACGACGAGAGAAAGAGCGCTAATCCCGGTTGCTCGGCGTTTGAATGAATCCGCGATTATGCGTCGGGCTAATCAGGATTTCGTTCATGCAGACCCGCGGCGGCATGGAGGCTACGAAGGCGATGGTGCGGCCGCAATCTTCGGGCTGCAGCATTTTGGCCTGTTCGGCTTCGCTCGGCACCACCGGCCGCAGTTTCAGGATCGGGGTCGCGACCTCGCCCGGCGACAGGCAGCAGGCCCGCAGGCCGTTGACGCATTCATCCATGTTGAACGAATGGGTCAGCGCCAGCACCGCATGTTTTGTGGTGGTGTAGGCCGGCCCCGGCATTTTCGAAACGTGACGGCCCGCCCAGGACGCCACGTTGATGATGCAACCGTCCTGCTGCTTGCGCATCGCCGGCAGCACCGCGCGCATACAATACAGCACGCCATTGAGATTGATCTCGACCAGTTTATTCCAGCCATCCAGTTCCATGTCGGCCCAGGAACGCTTCGGCACGTTGATACCGGCGCTGTTGACCAGAAGATCGATGCGGCCGTGTTTGGCGAGAATCTGATCCGCAGCCCTGGTCACGTCATCGGACCTGCTGACATCAAGCACGATCGCCTCGGCCTTGCCGCCGCTGGCGGCGATCTTCGCCACCACCGCATCCAGCGCATCCTTGCGGCGTCCCGAAACCACCACCGTCCAGCCGTCCGCGGCGAGGGCTTCCGCACCGGCTTCGCCGATACCGCTGCCGCCACCGGTCACCCAGGCTACGCGTTTCCCGTTATTTGACATGCAAACTGTCTCCGTTGCTTTGTGAAGGGCGGTTTTGCTATTGAACTACAGGATTGCCGCGGCCATCTGGGCCGCGTCCGCCCCCTCCCGCAATGTTGCATCAACGCAGCTCAGAAAACCATCATGAACGCCAACCTGTTTTTCCGCCTGTTCGACGGCCTCGACGATCCCTCGCGCCTCGCGATCGAGACAGCCGACGGGCAACACATCAGCTATGGCGATCTGATGGCCCGCGCCGGACAGATGGCGAATGTGCTGGTGTCCAGAGGCGTCAAGCCCGGCGACCGCGTTGCAGCGCAAACCGAGAAATCGGTGGCGGGCCTGGTGCTCTATCTCGCGGCGGTTCGCGCCGGCGCGGTCTATCTGCCGCTCAACACCGCCTATACGCTGAACGAACTGGAATACTTCATCGGCGACGCCGAGCCGTCGCTTGTCGTGTGCGACCCCTCGAAGGCCGAAGGCATCGGTCCGATCGCCGAGAAGGTCGGCGCCAAGGTCGAGACGCTGGGCGCCGACGGCCAGGGATCCCTGACGCAAGCCGCTGCCTTCGTGACGGCGGAATTCGAAACCGTGGAGCGCGCCCACGACGATCTCGCCGCCATCCTCTACACCTCGGGCACCACCGGGCGCTCCAAGGGCGCGATGCTGACGCACGACAATCTGGCGTCGAACTCGCTCTCGCTGGTCGATTACTGGCGCTTCACCGACAAGGACGTGCTGATCCACGCGCTCCCGATCTATCACACCCACGGCCTGTTCGTGGCCAGCAACGTCACGCTGTTCGCGCGCGCCGCGATGATCTTCCTGCCGAAACTCGATCCGGATCTCATCATCAAGCTGATGGCGCGCGCCACCGTGATGATGGGCGTGCCGACCTTTTACACGCGGCTCTTGCAGAGCCCGGCGCTGACCAAAGAGTCGACTAAACACATGAGGTTGTTCGTTTCGGGCTCGGCGCCGCTGCTCGCCGACACCCACCGCGAATGGTTTGCGCGCACCGGCCACGCCGTGCTGGAGCGCTACGGCATGACCGAAACCAACATGAACACCTCCAACCCCTATGACGGCGATCGCGTGCCCGGCGCGGTCGGCCATGCGCTGCCCGGCGTGTCGGTGCGCGTCACCGATCCCGAAACCGGCAAGACGCTTGGGCCTGACAATATCGGCATGATCGAGGTCAAGGGCCCCAACGTCTTCAAGGGCTACTGGCGCATGCCCGAGAAGACCAAGGCGGAGTTTCGCGACGACGGGTTTTTCATCACCGGCGATCTCGGCAAGATCGACGCGTCAGGCTATGTGCACATTCTCGGCCGCGGCAAGGACCTGGTGATTTCAGGCGGCTTCAACGTCTACCCGAAGGAAATCGAGAGCGAGATCGACGCGATGCCGGGCGTGATCGAATCCGCCGTGATCGGCGTGCCGCACGCCGATTTCGGCGAAGGCGTCACTGCGGTGCTGGTCTGCGACAAGGGTGCTGCGATTGACGAAGCCTCGGTGCTGAAGGCGCTCGACGGCCGACTCGCAAAATTCAAGATGCCGAAGCGGGTGATCGTGGTCGACGAATTGCCGCGCAACGCCATGGGCAAGGTGCAGAAGAATATTCTGCGGGATACCTATGCGAAGATTTATGTGAAGTAGTTGTCGTCGCCCCTGCGAACGCAGGGGCCCATAATCCCGGTCATCTGTGGTGAGGAGCGGTCGTCCAACAGCATTCTCGAACGATGAATCACGCGGTATGGGTCCTTGCGTTCGCAGGAATGACGGGTTGAGGAAGTTGGCGTCTATCCAGCGTCACCCCCGCCTTGACTGCTTTACAACAAACTGATCACAAACCTTCCGCCGACGATGAAGAGATAGCACCCGAACGCCACCTCCAGCGTGCGTTTCGACATCGAATGCGCGGCCCTGACCCCGAGCGGCGCGGTCAGCAGGCCGGTCGGGATCACCAGCACGGCGCCGATCAGCGAGACGTAACCGACCGCAAACGGCAGTTGCAACGCGACGATTTCGGGATAGCGCATCGCCGCCGGCCAACCGGCGTAGATGTAGCCGATGGCTCCGGGAATAGAGATCAGCACCGCCAGCGCCGAGGAAGTCGCGACCGCCTGATGGATCGGCCGGCCGTAGAAGGTCATCAGCAGGTTCAGGAAAAGTCCGCCGCCGACGCCCATCAAGGTTGACAGAAGCCCGACCACGAAGCCGTAGAGCTTCATCAGCGGTCCCTTCGGAAAGTCTTCGCCGAACTTCCAGCTCTCGCGCGCCAGCAGCAGCCGGGTCGCGGCCGACCAGGCCACCATGACGAATACGATCTTGAACAGGCGCTCCGGCGCGTAACGCGCGGTGATACCGCCGGCGATGACACCGATCACGATCGGCAGCCACCATTGCCGGAGAATCTTCATATCGACGGCGCCCCGGAGGTAATGGGCGCGAAACGAGCTTATCGAGGTCGGAATGATGATGGCGAGCGATGTTCCGATGCACAGCGGCATCCGCACCTCGAGCGGGACGCCGGCCAGCCGGAAGCATTCGTAGAACACCGGGACCAGGATGGCGCCGCCGCCGATCCCGAACAGACCGGCGAGAAAGCCCGACAACGCCCCCACCGCCACCAGCAGCAGGGCCAGCTGGACGAGCTGCGCGACATCAAGCCCGCCGATTGCCATCTCCGGTTCCCCCGTATCGCGAGCAGTCCGCGCGCGTTCATGAATCGTGCTTCAGGTATACCAGCCACCAGTGCCCGCCGACCTTGTCAACGCCCATAATTGCAGGGCACATCCATAGATGTGAACCACGGTTCGCAATTTCCTGTTTTCGTCGTTGCGCTCACTGTATCGAGTTCGTAAATAGAATTTGTCTACTGCGATCCACGAAGGGCCTTGCCGCCCGCCAACCCGTCAAAGCCCGCCGATGACCAGCAGGATCGAACGACCGCTTTCGCCGCATTTGCAGACCTACCGCTGGACCCTGACGATGGCTCTGTCCATCGTCCATCGCGCCACCGGCGTCGCGCTGTATTTCGGCACCCTGCTGCTGGCGTGGTGGCTGATTGCGGCGGCGTCCGGTCCGGGCGCCTACGCCAATGTGCAGGCCTTTACCGGCAGCATCATCGGAAAGCTGATCGTGTTCGGCTACACATGGGCGCTGATGCATCATCTGCTCTCCGGGCTCCGGCATCTGGTCTGGGACCTCGGCTACGGTTTCAAGGCGAACGAGCGTGAAGCGCTGACCTGGGGCGCGCTGATCGGCGGCGTTTCGCTGACCGTGCTGGTATGGATCGCCGCCTATGCGATCGGAGGCGGACGATGAGCATTCACGAGTCGCACGGATCGCCCAAGCCGCCATCCATGCGCACCCCACTGGCGCGCGTCCGCAGCCTCGGCTCCTCGCATTCCGGCACTACGGACTTCTGGCGCCAGCGCGTTACCGCGGTGGCGATGACGCTGCTGATCGTGCCTGTCATCGTGGTGGTGCTGATGCTGATCGGCAGCAACCAGGCGGGCGCCAAGCAAATCTTCAGCTCGCTGCCCATCGCGATCATCATGCTGCTCTTCATTGTCGCCAGTGCCTGGCACATGAAGATCGGCATGCAGGTCGTGATCGAAGACTACGTGCACAATGAGAAGATCAAGCTCGCCAGCGTGATGGTCAATAATTTCTTCTGTATCGCGGTGGCGCTCGCCTCAATTTACGCGATCCTCAAAATGTCATCTGGAGTTTAGCCCATGGCCGGCAGCGGAAATGGCGGCGCCAACGGCGCTGGAACATTTGGCGCCAACGGTCGCGCCTATCCGATCGAAGACCACACCTATGACGTCGTGGTGGTTGGCGCCGGCGGCGCCGGCCTGCGCGCCGTGGTCGGCTGCAGCGAGGCGGGCCTGCGCACCGCCTGCATCACCAAGGTGTTTCCGACCCGCTCGCATACCGTGGCCGCCCAGGGCGGCATTTCGGCGGCGCTCGGCAACATGCACGAGGACAACTGGCGCTGGCATATGTACGACACCGTCAAGGGGTCGGATTGGCTGGGCGACCAGGACGCCATCGAATACATGGTGCGCAACGCGCCCGAGGCGGTCTACGAACTCGAGCACTGGGGCGTGCCGTTCTCGCGCACCGAAGACGGCAAGATCTATCAGCGGCCGTTCGGCGGCATGACGCTGGACTACGGCAAGGGCCAGGCGCAGCGCACCTGCGCCGCCGCCGACCGCACCGGCCACGCCATGCTGCACACCATGTACGGCCAGGCGCTGCGCCATGCCGCGGAATTCTTCATCGAATTTTTTGCCATCGACCTGATCATGGACGACCAAGGCGTCTGCCGCGGCGTGATCGCGCTGAAGCTCGACGACGGCACGCTGCACCGGTTTCGCGCCCAGACCACGATTTTGGCCACCGGCGGCTATGGCCGCGCCTATGCCTCCTGCACCTCGGCGCATACCTGCACCGGCGATGGCGGCGGCATGGTGCTGCGCGCCGGGCTGCCGCTGCAGGACATGGAATTCGTCCAGTTCCACCCGACCGGGATTTACGGCGCCGGCTGCCTCGTCACCGAGGGCGCGCGCGGCGAGGGCGGCTATCTCGTCAATTCCGAGGGCGAGCGTTTCATGGAGCGCTATGCGCCGTCGGCCAAGGACCTGGCGTCACGCGACGTGGTCTCGCGCTCGATGACCATCGAGATCCGCGAAGGCCGCGGCGTCGGCAAGAAGAAGGACCACATCTTCCTGCATCTCGATCATCTCGATCCCAAGGTGCTGCACGAACGGCTGCCGGGCATTTCCGAATCGGCCAAGATTTTTGCCAATGTCGACGTCACCCGCGAGCCGATCCCGATCACGCCGACGGTGCACTACAATATGGGCGGCATTCCCACCAATTATCACGGCGAGGTGCTGACCAAGCGCGACGGCGACGACAATGCCACCGTGCCCGGCCTGATGGCGCTCGGCGAAGCCGCCTGCGTCTCGGTGCATGGCGCCAACCGGCTGGGCTCCAATTCGCTGATCGATCTCGTGGTGTTCGGCCGCGCTGCGGCGCTGCGCTGCGCCGAAAAGCTGACGCCGAACAGCAGCCAGCCGGAACTGCCGGCGGGATCCGCCGACAAGGCGCTCGGACGGCTCGACCATTACCGTTACGCCTCCGGCGGCACGCCCACGGCAAAACTGCGCGACAGCATGCAGCGTGTGATGCAGAACAATTGCGCGGTGTTTCGCACCGGCGACATCCTGACCGAGGGCCAGAACCTGATCCACAAGGTGCATGGCGGCATCGGCGACATCGCCACCACCGACCGCTCGCTGACCTGGAATTCCGATCTGGTCGAGACCATGGAATTCGACAATCTGATCGTGCAGGCGGTGGTGACGATGGATTCGGCCGCCAACCGCTCGGAAAGCCGCGGCGCCCATGCCCGCGAGGATTTTCCGGACCGTGACGACAAGAACTGGATGAAGCA
>JBKJUA010000106.1:0-8925 GCA_046590305.1 Bradyrhizobium sp. | reverse complement strand
CACCGCCCAATGACGACACCGTCGCCATTTCCGACGAGGCGCTGCAACGGGCCGAGGCCTTCATCGAGGCCGACGAGGGCGCGGCCAACCGGCTGATGGGCTGGTGGGGACGGGTCTCGACCACCCTTGCCGTGAGCATGAGCCTGTTCCACCTCTACGCCGCCTATGCGATCGTTCCGACCCAGGAACTGCGCTACACCCACGTCGCCTTCACCCTGGTCCTGAGCTTCCTGCTGTTTCCGCTGGCGACGCGGTTTCGCAACCGGGTGCGCTGGTGGGACGTGGTGCCCGGCCTGTTCGCGGTAGCGACCATCGTCTATGCGCTGTGGGGCGGTGAGGATTTTACCGACCGCGCCACCTCGCCCGAACGCATGGATGTCATCGTCGGCATCGTGTTCATCATCCTGCTGCTGGAGGCGACCCGCCGCACCACCGGGCCGATCATGCCGGTCGTCGCCATCCTGTTCATCGCCTATGCGATGCTCGGCCCGCATTTGCCGGCGCCCTGGACCCACCGCGGCTACGAACTGCCGCGGCTGGTCGGCCATCTCTTCATCACGCTGGAGGGTATTTTCGGCGTCGCGGTCGACGTCTCCGCCACGCTGATCATCCTGTTCACGATCTACGGCGCGTTCCTGCAGCAATCCGGCGCCGGCAAATTCTTCATCGACTTTTCGCTGGCGCTGATGGGCGGCAAGCCGAACAGCGCCGGGCGCACCGTGGTGCTGTCGTCGTTCCTGCTCGGCGGGCCCTCGGGATCCGGCGTCGCCACCACCGTGATGATCGGCACCGTCGCCTATCCGATGCTGGCCAAGGCGGGCTTTGAGAAAAACGCCGCCGGCGGATTGCTGGCGGCGGGCGGGCTCGGGGCGATCCTGTCGCCGCCGGTGCTGGGCGCCGCCGCCTTCCTGATCGCCGAGTTCCTCAAGATCAGCTACCTCGACGTGATCTGGATGGCGCTGATTCCGACCTGTCTTTATTATTTGTCGCTGCTGATCATGGTCGAACTCGACGCCAAGAAATACGGCGCCAAGGACGTCGACTTCACGCCGGAAATGTCGCTCGGCCTGATGACGCGGCGTTACGGCTTTCACTTCATCTCGCTGCTCGCCGTCGTGGTGTTCATGGTGATCGGCTACTCGCCGGCGCTGTCGGTATTCTACGCCACCGCCGTGACCTTCGCGCTGAGCTTCCTGCGCAAGGAAACCGCGCTGGTGCCGAAAAAGCTGGTGAAGGCGCTGGCCGACGGCTCGATCGGCGCGCTGAACGCCGCGACCACCTGCGCCTGCGCCGGCATCGTCGTCGGCGTCGTGACCCTGACCGGCCTCGGCCTCAAATTCTCGTCGATCGTGATCGCCTATGCCGGCGGCAGCCTGCTGCTGACCGCGATCTATACCGCGCTGATCGTCTGGATCATCGGTCTCGCGGTGCCGGTGACCGCGTCCTACATCATCTGCGCGGTCATCGCGGCGCCCGCGCTGGTCAAGCTCGGCGTGCCCGATTATGCCGCCCACATGTTCATCTTCTATTACGCGGTATTGTCGGAAGTCTCGCCGCCAACCGCGCTATCTCCGTTCGCGGCGGCCGCCATCACCGGCGGCGATCCCTACAAGACCACGCTGCAGTCGTGGAAGTACACGCTGCCGGCGTTCCTGGTTCCATTCGTGTTCGTGCTCGATCCGCAGGGCGTCGGCCTGCTGCTCAACATTCCCAAGGGCGGATCGTGGGTCGATATCCTCGAAATCACAATCAAGACAACGCTCGGGCTGGTCGCGCTCGCCGCGGTTGCGCAAAACTGGGCCCTGCGACAAAATAAGCCGATCGAGGGCGTGCTGCTTCTGATATCGGGACTGCTGCTGGTGTTCCCCAGCCTGATCGAGGCGATCGTCGAATGGGCCACCGGACGTGACATCAGCTATACTTACGTGCCGGGCCTGATCATCGGCCTCGGCGTGCTGCTGTGGCAGGCCAGAACACCAACACCAAAACGACCGGCCCTCACAACTTAATCAGGGAGTGAATTTGAGATGACGAGAACGAAGAAGACCGCGGCGATACTGGCGATCACCCTCTCGGCGGGGCTCGCGCTCGCCGGAGTGGTTCACGCCCAGCAGAAGACCATGTCGATCGGCACCGGCGGCACCGGCGGCGTCTATTATCCGCTCGGCGGCGCGGTAGCCAACGTGCTGTCGAAGAACCTGCCGAACGTGCAGGCCACCGCGGAGGTCACCGGCGGATCGGTCGACAATCTCAAGCTGATCGCCTCGGGTCAGAGCGAGATGGCGTTCACCATGGCCGACGCCGCACTCGATGCGCTGCAGGGCAAGGACAAGTTCACCAGCGGCAAGGTGCCGCTGCAGGCGCTGCTGGTGGTCTATCCGAACCGCATGCACGTCGTCACCGTCGAGGGCACCGGCATCGAGAAGATGTCCGACCTCAAGGGCAAGCGCGTCTCCACGGGTTCGCCGGGAAGCGCCACCGAAGTGATGGCGTTTCGCGTCATCGAGGCCGCCGGCCTCGACAAGGACAAGGACCTGAAGCGCGAGCGACTCGGCGTCGCCGAATCCGTCAATGCGGTGAAGGATCGCAAGATCGACGCGTTCTTCTGGGTCGGCGGCATTCCGACCGCCGCCGTGACCGACCTTGCGGCAACGCCCGGCATGAAGATGAAGCTGATCGACCACAGCGACACCGCCGAGAAGATGAACGCCAAATACGGCAAGCTCTACACCGCCAGTTCGATCAAGGCCGGTTCGTATCCCGGACAGGACAAGGACAACGCCATCACCGAAGTCTGGAACCTGATCGTGACCGGCGCCAAGATGAGCGATGACGACGCCTATGCGATCGTCAAGACGCTGGTGGAGAAGAAGGCCGACATCGTCGCCGTGCACAAGGAAGCGCTGAGCTTCTCGCTCGACAACCAGGTGCAGGATCGCTCGCCGATCCCGTTCCACCCCGGCGCCCTGAAGTATTTCAAGGAAAAAGGCATCGGCGGCTAGCGATCGTAAGGTGGGCAAAGCCAACGGGACCCGATGACAGGCTCCGCGTGCCCACCCTTTGCGACAATGATCGAGTTAGATGGTGGGCAAGGCGCAAAAGCGCCTTTGCCCACCCTACTCTGCAACTCCCGGGCGGCGCAGCCTCTGCGCCGCCTGATTCTTTTTGCGGCTCATCACTCGAACTTCATGTCGAGGCATTTCGAGATGTCGGAGCCGAGGCCGGAGGTGATGATGATGCAGCCGCGGACTTTCCGCGCGGCGTTGTCGCTGGCCCACACCGCATAGCCGCCGGTGCCGAAGAACGAATTGGTGTTCGGCGGCTCGGTCTCGGTGGCGTCGAACGAATAACTGGAGTCGGTGTCGAAGATGCGGGGCCGCTTGGCGCAGCTGCCGTCGCTCTGCACGTTGATCACTTCCTTGTTGTCCCGCGTCAGCGCCAGGGTGACCTGGCAGCGGAAGTACTCCGAGGTCTTGACGTTGAAGATGTAGGCGTAGGATTTGCAGGTCGCGGTACTGAGCTTGCCCGGGGCGAGGCCGCGGCTGCAGGAAATTCGCTGGTTGTTGCTGAGCTTGAATTCATCGGCATGCGCCACCGGGACCAGCGTCGCCAGCGCCAGCGCGGCGCCCAGAGCAATCTTCATCACGTGGCTCATCCGAATCATCCTATGACCTGTCTTGAGAAACACCGGTTCTTGACCTGGACCGGAACATAGTCGCGAAGTCGCAGGCGGGAAATCACAAAGTCTTATGGAAAATCCGATGCGGCGAACAGGCGCGTTGACGGAATAATGACGTTCGTGGTTTGTTCAAGAAATCGAGATCAGTTTCTTCGGACCGATTGCTGGGAGATGCAGGATGACGAGAATTTCGACCAAAACCCTTTTGATGGCAGCCGCGCTAGTCGCGGCCGCGGCACTTGCCGCGCCGGCGACATCCGCATTTGCGCAGGCCGCCGCGCCGACGCCCTGGGAGCTCAAGCCGGACATGGGCTACGGCTATGGCAAGGACGGCAAGACGTTCTCCTACAAGATGGGCACCAACAATGCCGGCTCGCTCTTGAAGGGCGCCAAGAAAGTGCCGAAGGGCACGCTGTTCTTCATCGGCCAGAACGGTCAGCTCTATATGCGCACCGGCCCCTATCTCGAAGGCGACGGCAAGTTCAGCTTCGGGCCGAACTAGAGCACGAGCGCCATTCTGTCTTACCCTCCCCTGGAGGGACCCCTCAGGGAAGGGTAAGAAATCAGAACGCGCCCGCCAGTTCTTTCGCGCCCGGCAGGTTGCCGTTGGCGTCCATCCGGTTGTCGGTGATCAACAGCAGCTTCGCCACCGTGTTGTGGCGGATCGCTACCGGATTGCGCTCATAGCCGCCGCGCTGGAAGAAATTCGCGGTCGGCACCTGTTCGCGCATCGCCTGCGGCATCGTCACCATGTCGAGCCCGGTGGAGTCGCCGGTCAGGTTCATCATCTCCAGTTCGGCGGCGCTGAGCGGTTTGGTGTAGCCCTTGGCGCGCGCGAACAGCACCGAGGTCAAGAGCTTGCGGGTCTGCAGCAGCGGGCCGACGTCGATGTCCAGCACCATGGCGTGGACCCCCCAGCCCTGCGGCGTCGCGGCGAGCTTCTCGTGCTCGGACCATTGCACCGGCACCGAGCGCGCGAACGCCACCATCCGCTTCAACACCGCCAGCTTGTGGTCCATCGCCTTGCGCGCCGGCCCGGACAGCCCGGCGGCTTTGTCGGTCAACGCCTTGACGATCTCCTGCCCGTGTTCGGCGAGCAGCGAGACGCTGTTGGTGGTGAGCAACTGGTTGTAGCCGATCGCGGTGGAGATCGCGCGCGAACCCGGGCGCGAGGCGCTCAATCCGGATTGCATGTCGTGATTGCCGTTGCCGCCGGTCTCGAACGAGTAGACTCGCACGATCTGCTCGCGCGTCAGCCCGGACGCCAATGCGATGCGGCCATAGGCGCGCTTGAACTCGACCTCGCTGGCAGGCCGCTGCGGCGTGAACTGGAAATGCGTCGCGGCGGCTTTCAGGAAATCGGCGACGACAGGGAGCGGCTTGCGCTCGCGCGGCGTGTCGTCGGGTTCCGGATCCACCGGCCGCTTCGGCCCGGTGTACAGCGGCGGCTGCGTCAGGACATAATCGTCGAGCGTGATGGCCTGGCGCTCGCGCCGCTTGGCGTTGCGGCCGCGCCGCTTCTCGGTAATCGCGGTCCAATAGGGATCGGCTTCCGCGTCAAAGGCCGCCCGCGCCGCCTGATACTCTTTCAGCTTGCGGCGATATTCCGCGATCGCCTGCGGCGACGCCGCCTGCGCCATCGCCTCAGTGGTGGCGGGCGGCAACACGGCCGCATCGATGGCCGCCGCCGGCGGCGCCATCAGCAGCAGCGCGAGTGCGGGGAACCCAAAATAAAAACGAATCGCTGAGGTGCGCATGCCCTCTGTTTAGCAAGAAGGCCGTCGATGTCAGCCCCGAAACGGCGCGCCCGCTTGCCTCACTCCTGCTCGACCCCGCTGGCCTTGACGAGGCCGGCCCATTTCTTTTCGTCCTTGTCGATGAACGCGGCGTAGTCTTCCGGCGTGCCCGGGGTGATCTCGGTACCGTCAAGCCCCAACTGCCGCTTGACCTCGTTGGAGGCCAGCGCGTCGCGCAGCGCCTTGTTGAGCTTGTCGATAACAGGCCGCGGCGTACCGGCCGGCGCCGCCAGGCCGTAATACAGCGAGGCGTCGAATCCAGGCAGGCTGGCTTCGGCGATCGTGGGCACGTCGGGCAGCAGGCTCGATCGCGTCGCGCTGGTCACCGCGAGCGCCCGCAGCTTGCCCGCCGCGACATTGCCGTGCGAGGCCGGAATGGGCGCGAACGCCATCGGGATATGCCCGCCCAGCAGGTCGGTCAGCGCGGGGCCGGTGCCCTTGTAGGGAATGTGCACCAGCGTAATGCCGGCGGCGCGCGCGAAATATTCGCCGGTGATGTGGCTGGCGGTGCCGGCGCCGGCCGAGCCGAAATTGACCTTGCCGGGATTGGCTTTGGCGTACGCGATCAGCTCGGCGACGGTCTTGGCCGGAAACGAAGGGTTCACCACCAGCGAATTCGGCGCGTTGCCGATCATGCCGATCGGCGCGAAATCCTTGCGCGGGTCGTAACCGACATTCTTGTAGAGCGACGGCCCGATCGCCAATGTACCGGTGTAGCCGAGCAGCAGCGTGTAGCCGTCTGGATCGCTTTTCGCCACCGCCCGGGTGCCGATCGTGCCGCCGGCACCGGGACGGTTGTCGACCACGATTTTCTCACCGAGCAGTTCGCCCATCTTGTCGGCCACGCCGCGACCGACGATCGTGGTCGAGCCGCCCGGCGTGAACGGAATCACCAGCGTGATGGGACGGTTCGGGAAGGTTTGCGCGTGGGCAGAGCCGAATCCGACGCCGAATACGACCGCGGTCACGAGAAGAGCGTTCCAGATGCGCATTCGGCACCTCCCCATTATAATTCTTGTTGGCCGCATCGTCGCCAAAAGGGGAGAGGTTCGCAACCCGGCTTCCACACCCCCGTCATTGCGAGCGCAGCGAAGCAATCCATTCTTTCCTGGTGCTGCCCGATGGATTGCTTCGTCGCATCCGCCTTCGCCCGAAGACGGGCTTCGGCGGACAAGAGCGCTCCTCGCAGCAATGACGGCCAAGGCCGTCACTTCCACGCGAACACCGGCTGTTCCAGCTCAGCGACGCGGGTGTCGCGGCCGGCGAGCACTTCGCGGAACTGGTAGATCAGCGCCGCCGTCGGCGCGTGGATGAATTGCCCGGCGTGGCGGAAGCGGATCACCCGCCTTGTGCTTTCCGGAATCGTGGTGAAGGAGAAGGCGTCGGCATCCTCGATGGTATCGAGCCCGATGCGATGCACCGAGGCGACCTCGTCGGGGTTGGGCGACAAATCAGCGCCGCTGCCCGCCCACAGCACGACCGGCGTGATCAAATAGCCGGACCGGGTGGGATAATCGTCGAGCAGGCCCAGCACGTCGCCCTCGCCGAGTTCGAGGCCGAGTTCCTCGTGCAGCTCACGCAGCGCGGCCTCTGCCGGCGTTTCGCCCTCGTCGCAACGTCCGCCCGGCAGCGCCCACTGATTGCTGTGGGCGCGCAGGCCGGAGGCGCGCAGGGTCAGCAGCAGGGCGGTGCCGCCGGCCGCCTCGGTTTCGGTGAGTGTGACGGCGACGGCGGCCCGCTTCAGCGCCGGCATCGGTTCGCTCGCAGGCAGCCGCGCAAACGCCGCGCAGCGCGCCGCGATATTCCGCCTTGTGGCATGGTCGAATGGCCTCTCCATCCCGCTTGACTACAACACGTCCGCGTTTGATGAAATGCCTTCAGGACCTCAATGCCCCGACAGGGCACCGGACAGGACGACATGACTGACAAGGCAGCCGCAAAGCTCAAATCGGACGGCTGGACCGTGGTCGAAACATCAGGCTTTCTGCATCTGATCGGGCCGCTATGGCAGCGCCAGATCGACGGCGAGCATGAATTTGCGCTGGTCGCGCAGGACAAGCACCACAACCGTCGCGGCCTGGTGCAGGGCGGCGTGCTGATGACCTTTGCGGACCGTACCTGCGGCATGACCGCCCGCTATGTCTCGGGCAAGCCGACACTGGCGACGGTGCAGTTCGACACCCATTTCGTCGAGGCCGGCAAGATCGGCGAGACCCTGGTCTCGAAACCGCACGTGGTGCGCACCACCCGCAGCCTGATCTTCATCACCACGGAGGTGACCGTCGACAAACGCTGTATCGCGATGGCCAGCGGTGTGTTCAAGATATTGAAGAACGAGACGTGAGGGCGCTGGATTTTCGTCATTGCGAGGAGCGCAGCGACGAAGCAATCCAGCTTTAGTGCGGCAAAGCTGGATTGCTTCGCTGCGCTCGCAATGACGGTGGAAACCATGCAATACCGACCCCTCGGCCGCAGCGGCCTGAAGATTTCGCCGATCTGCCTCGGCGGCATGATGTTCGGCGGGCCGACCGACGAAGCCACGTCGAACCGGATCGTCGCCAAAGCGCGCGAGGCCGGGGTGAATTTCATCGACACCGCCGATGCCTATTCGAACGGCGGCTCCGAGCAGGTGGTCGGGCGCGCCATTTCCAACAGCCGGCACAATTGGGTGCTCGCGACAAAACTCGCCAATTCGATGGGCGACGATCCCAATCGCGGCGGGCTGTCGCGGCGCTGGGTGCTGCAGGCGGCGCAAGAAAGCCTGAAGCGACTCGGCACCGACTACATCGACATCTACTACCTGCACAAGGAAGACCATTCGACGCCGCTGGCCGAGACCGTGCGCGCGATGGGTGAGTTGATCCAGCAGGGCAAGGTGCGCTATTTCGGCGTCTCGAATTACCGGGCCTGGCGGGTCGCCGAGATCTGCAACATTTGCGACGACCTCGGCATCGCCCGTCCGGTGGCGAGCCAGCCTTATTACAACGCCATGAATCGGATGCCCGAGGTCGAGCATTTTCCGGCCTGCCATTATTACGGCCTCGGCATCGTGCCCTACAGCCCGCTGGCGCGCGGCGTGCTGACCGGCAAATACGCTCCCGACACCGCGCCCGACAAGGAGACGCGCGCGGGCCGCGCCGACAAGCGCATGATGCAGACCGAATGGCGACCGGAATCGCTGAAACTGGCGCAGCAGATCAAGGAGCATGCCGAGGCCCGCGGCATCACCGCCGGGCAGTTCGCGGTGTCGTGGGTGCTGAACTCCTCCTTCGTGTCCGGCGTGATCGCAGGTCCGCGCACCGAAGAGCAATGGGACGACTATCTGCGCGCGCTGGACTATCGCTTCACCGCCGAGGACGAAGCGTTGATCGACCGGCTGGTGACATCCGGCCATCCCTCGACACCGGGGTTCAATGATCCGGCCTATCCGATCGAGGGGCGACGGGCGCG
>JBKJUA010000020.1:0-3087 GCA_046590305.1 Bradyrhizobium sp. | reverse complement strand
CAAACGCCATCTGCGCGCCGGCGAAATGCTCGACGGCGAAGGCGGCTACACGGTGTGGGGCAAATTGATGCCGGCGGCGGCGAGCCTTGCCGCGGGCGCGTTGCCGATCGGGCTCGCCCATCGCCTGAAACTGAAGAACGACATCGCCCACGGCGAGGTGGTGCGCTGGAGCGATGTCGAGTTCGATGCCAATAACGACACCATCAAGACGCGCAAGGCGATGGAAGCGATGTTTGCGACAAAAGCCTAGGGTAGCAACCGGCTCGCCCGCGCCTGGCTGAACCATTTGCGGAACATGGCTTCGGTATCCATCATCTCGGTGAAACCGGCCTGGTTGATCTTTACCGTCGAGACCAGCGCGGGCGGCCCCGGTTCGGTCTGGCCATAGCGCATGGTGTAGTCGGCGTATTGAAACGACAGGCCGACGAAGGCTTCGAGGCCGGGTGATATCAAACCGTGCTTGCGCCGCAGCGCTTCCCATGGCGCGACCCATTGCGGCCAGGTTTGCGCCAGCGACAAGGGAATGGCAGTGCCCGGCTTCATGTCCAGCGCCTCCGCTATCGCGGGCCAGACATTCTCCCAGGTAAAGACGTCGCCATTGGTGACGTTGAATGCTTCGTTGCGCGCCGCTTCCGCCTCGCCGCTCCAGGCGATGGCGCGCGCCAGCAGGTCGACGTCGACCGCTTGCGACACCCGCGCAGCACCTGCCGGGTAATCCAGCGCCTTGCCCTGCTCGCGCAGCATGGCGGCATAGACGCCGAGCGGCGGGATCAGGTCCATGGCGCCGCCCATCGCCTCACCGACGATCAGGACGGGCCGCAGAATGCTCCAGCACCAGGCTTTGCCGGGTTGCAGTCCGCGCAAGAAATTCTCCTGCGCCCAGTAGAAATTCGGTTGCTCGTACATTTCCGAGCGGCCTTCGCGCGCCGGCACGTTAAGCGGGCGAACATGAACGCCATAGGCCTTGGTACCCTGCAGCAGCGCCACATGACGGAGCGTTGGCGCCGCCGGCTCGAGAGCCGCCATCAGGTTGCGCAGCATCGCGTCGTTGGTGCGGATCTGGCCGGGATCGCGCCAGCCCTCGACCAGGTTCGGCGCCTCATGGAGCGCGGCGTAGACGAGATGGGTCGCACCCTGCAGCTCTGCCGCGGCGTGCTGGCATTGCGCAGAGTCGGTCAGGTCGACCGCGACGTGACGGGCGCCGTAGAGCTGGCGCGGCCTCCGCCGCGACAGCGCGACCACATCGCATCCGCCGACAGCGCCGAAATGCCGCAAGGCGGCGCTTCCCACCAGACCCGTGGCGCCCGCGACCACGACTTTCTTGCCTGCCATTCACACGTTCTCCGGTGCGATTGCCCAGTCCTCCCTAGCAGATCGTGGCGGAGCGCGTCAGCCCATGAGCGGCTGCCCGTTAAAAGTGCACTTTGCTGCAAGGCGCAGCGGTGCGGAGTCCCTTCGCAACTGCGTCGTCCGGGAGAAGATCGAGCTATGCCCTTGATTCCTTGGAACCGATTGGTCATCCTGCCTGCGGTTCGGGATGTTCAGGTTTCGATCGCGCCCAAAAGTCGGGGAGTTTGTTTTCGGGATCCGGATTCAGGTACCAATTTCAAGGTCGATTGTCGGCGATACAAACGACATTCAAGATCGTTGTCCTCGCCGATAACGCGACACAAAAACAAGGAGGAAGCGCATGAAACGTCGTGAATTTCTAAAGGCAGGCGGTATTGGTCTCGCCGCGAGCGCAGTCGCCGCGCCTGCCATCGCACAATCGATGCCCGAAATTAAGTGGCGGCTGGCGGCCAGCTGGCCGAAGTCGCTCGATACACTTTACGGCGGCGTCGAATTCTTCACCAAACGCGTTGCCGACCTCACCGACAACAGGTTCCAGATTCAACCGTTCGCCGCAGGCGAAATCGTGGGCGGACTGCAGGTGCTCGACGCGGTGCAGAACGGCACGGTCGAGATGGGCAACACGGCGCTCTATTATTACTGGGGCAAGAATCCGGCATTCACATTCGGCACATCGCTGCCATTCGGACTCAACACGCGGCAGCATATGTCGTGGATGTTGTTCGCGGGCGGCATGGACATGCTCAACGACCTGTTGAAGGAATACAATTGCTTCGGCGTTCCGACCGGCAGCACCGGCGCGCAGATGGGCGGCTGGTTCCGCAAGGAAATCAAATCGACCGAGGACCTCAAGGGCCTGAAATTCCGGGTCGGCGGCTTCGCCGGCACCATCATCGCGAAGGTCGGCGGCGTGCCGCAGCAGATCGCGGCGGGCGACATCTACCCGGCGCTGGAGAAGGGCACCATCGACGCAGCCGAGTGGGTCGGTCCCTATGACGACGAGAAGCTCGGCTTCGTGAAGGTGGCGAAATACTATTACTATCCGGGCTGGTGGGAAGGAACCGGCCAGGGTCACAACATCATGAACCTGGAGAAATGGAACGCGCTGCCGAAGCATTATCAGGCGGCGATCACCACAGCGTCGTACGATACGTATAGCTGGGTCACCGGCAAGTACGACTACGTCAACCCGCCGGCATTGAAGCGCCTGCTCGCGGCCGGTGCGATCCTGAAACCGTTCCCGCAGGAAGTGCTGGAAACCTGCTACAAGGCCGCCAACGAGATCTATGCGGACCTGTCGAAGACAAACCCTCACTTCAACAAGATGCACTCCAGCCTGGCTGCCTTCCGCAGCGATTCGCTGGCGTGGATGCAGGTGGCTGAACTGAGCTTCGACAGCTTCATGATGCGGATGCGCACGCGCTCCTGAGACGTATGCAGCGTTAAAACAAGCGAAAGCCCCGGAGGATTCTCCGGGGCTTTCTTTTGGCCAGGTGACCATCAGTCCTCTTCGCTCAGCGCTTCGTTCGATGATCGAGCATATCGTCCCAACGAAAGAAACGCCGCGTCCCTTTCGGGAAGCGGCGTTTTGTTCGATCATGACACGTAGAGAGGAATTCTTTGTCCTTGGCAGGCCTGGCAGCGACCTACTCTCCCAGGGCTTAAGCCATAGTACCATTGGCGCTGAGGAGTTTAACGGCCGAGTTCGGGATGGGATCGGGTTCAAGCTCCTCGCTA
>JBKJUA010000398.1:0-7581 GCA_046590305.1 Bradyrhizobium sp. | reverse complement strand
TCAGGATGAACTCGCCGAGTTCCATCACATAGGCCCGGTCGGCGATTTTCAGCGCGGCCTGGGCATTCTGCTCCACCAGCAACACCGAGACGCCGGCGGCACGCAGCTCGCCGATGGTTCGAAAAATGTCGGCGACGATGATCGGCGCTAAGCCCAGGCTCGGCTCGTCCAGCATGAGAAGTTTGGGCGCGCCCATCAGGGCGCGGCCCATCGCCAGCATCTGCCGCTCGCCGCCGGACAGCGTGCCGGCCAGCTGCTTGCGGCGCTCCTTCAGTCGCGGAAACAGCGTGTAGACCCGCTCGAACGATCGCGCGGCGACGGCTTTGGCGATCCGGAAGGCGCCGAGCTGCAGATTGTCCTCGACATTCATGGTGGCGAACAGCTCGCGATGCTCTGGCACCAGGCTGAGGCCCGCCGCGACGCGGTCCTCGATTTCCAGCCGCAGGATGTCCTCGCCGGCAAAGGCCACGCCGCCGGTCAGCGGCAGGATCCCCATGATGGCGTTCAACAGCGTGGTCTTGCCGGCGCCGTTGGCGCCGATGATGGTGACGATCTCGTTGTCGGCGACCTCGAGCGACACCGCGCGCACGGCCTCGACCTTGCCATAGGCGACATGGGCATCGGTTACTTTCAGCAGCGCGCTCATGCCACCGCTCCGAGATAGGCCTTGATGACATCCGGATTGCGCTTGATCACGTCGGGCGTGCCCTCGGCGATCTTGGTGCCGAAGTCGAGCACCACGATGCGGTCGGCAAGATCCATCACGAATCCCATGTCGTGCTCGACCAGCAGCACCGACATGCCGCCGTCGCGCAGCTGCCGCAGCAGTGCCCCGAGCCGCTGCTTTTCCATGTGCCGCAGGCCTGCGGCGGGTTCGTCGAGCAGCAGCAGGATCGGGTCGACGCAAAGCGCGCGCGCGATCTCGACGATGCGCTGCTGGCCGAGCGACAGGCTGCCCGCCGGCTGGTCGATCTGGTCGATGAGCCCGACGCGCGCGATCTGGCGCGCCGCTTCGGCCAGCAACTTCGCCTCGTCTGTCCGGTCGAGGCGCAGCATGCTGGAGATGGCGCCGGCGTGGCCGCGCAGATGCGCGCCGATCGCGACGTTTTCCAGCACACTCATGTCGGGCACCAGTTTGACGTGCTGGAAGGTCCGGGCGATGCCGAGTTTTGCGACTTCCTGCGGCGGCGCGTTGTCGATGTTCTTGCCGTTCACCGAGATGGTGCCGCCAGAGGAAGTGAGCACGCCGGTGATCAGGTTGAAAGTCGTGCTCTTGCCGGCGCCGTTGGGGCCGATCAGGGCGACGATCTCGCGGGCCTGGACGTCGAACGAGACGTTGTTGACGGCGATCACGCCGCCGAACTGCTTGCTCGCATTGTCGATCTGCAGCAGTGCGCCGGGTGCCGCGGCCGGCCGGTCGCGCGCGGCCAGAGTGAGGGAGGTATCGGGCCGCTTGCGGGCCGGCTTGAACGGCAGGCGACTCATCAGCCAGGGCCAGACGCCGGTCGGGGCCAGCTGCAGCAGCAGCACCAGCAGGATGCCGAATACGATGGTCTCGAGCTGGCCTTCGCCGCGGAACAGCAGCGGCAGATAGCTCTGCAGGATCTCCTTCAGGATGACGACGATGCCGGCGCCCAGCACTGCGCCCCAGACATAGCCGGCGCCGCCGACCACCGCGATGAAGAGATATTCGATGCCGGCGTGGGCGCCGAACGGAGTCGGATTGGCGGCGCGCTGGAAATGCGCATAGAGCCAGCCGGACAGCCCGGCCAGCACCGCCGCATAGATGAACACCAGCAGTTTTGCGCGCGGCGTCTGTACGCCGAAGGCCTCGGCGGCGATGTGTCCGCGGCGCAGCGCGCGGATCGCGCGGCCGGTGCGGGAGTCCAAGAGGTTCATGCTCAGCAGCGCGCAGATCAGCACCGCGATCCAGATCGCATAATAGATGGTGCCGGCATCCAGCATCTTCAGCGTGCCGATCGACAGCGGCGGAATCCCGGTGATACCGTCATTGCGGCCGAGGAATTCCAGCTTGCTGAACAGATAAAACAGGCCGATGCCCCAGGCGATGGTGCCGAGCGGCAGATAGTGGCCCGACAGCCGCACCGTGACGAGGCCGAGCAGGACCGCTGCGCCGCCGCTGACCAAAAGTGACAGCGGCAGCGTCAGCCATGGCGACACGCCATAGGCCGTCGAGAGCACCGCCGTGGTGTAGGCGCCGAAGCCGCAAAACGCTGCCTGGCCGAACGAGGTCAGGCCGCCGACGCCGGTCAAGAGCACCAGACCCATCGCCACCAGTGCCGCGAGCCCGATATTGTTGAGCAGCACGATCCAGAACGGCGGCATGCCCGGGATCAGCGGGATCACCGCCATCAGAGCCGCGAAGATCGAGATGGGTAACAGCCGTTGCGTCATCGCCATCAATCCTTCTCTTCCTCGACCTCGGGTGCTGCGAGCGACCGCAGCACGAGGACCGGAAGGATCAGCGTGAACACGATGACTTCCTTGAAATTGCTGGCATAGAACGAGGAGAACGCCTCGACGGTGCCGACCACCAGGGCCGCGACCGCGGTCAGTGGGTAGCTGACGAGACCGCCGATGATCGCGGCAATGAAGCCCTTCAGGCCGATCAGGAAGCCGGTGTCGTAATACAATGTCGTGATCGGCACGATCAGGATGCCTGAAATCGCCCCGATCACCGAGGCGAGCAAAAAGGCGATTTGTCCCGACAGCGTGGTGCGGATGCCGACCAGGCGGGCGCCGAGCCGGTTGACGGCGGTGGCGCGCAGCGCCTTGCCATAGAGCGTGAAGCCGAAGAACAGCCACAGCCCGGCGATGAAGGCGATGGTGATGGCGTAGACCGCGATGCTCTGGCCGGTGAAGCGCAGCGGGCCCACCATGAAGGCTGCATCCGAGATGGTCGGGCCGCGCTGGCCTTCGGCACCGAAGAACACCAGGCCGAGACCCTGCAGCGCGAGGTGGGCGCCGACCGAGGCGATCAGCAGCACCAGCACCGAGGTGTGCGCCAGAGGCTGGAAAACGATGCGGTAGAGCGACAGCCCGATCGCCGCGACGATCAGCAGCGACAGCGCAATATTGACTGCGATTGGCGTGTTCTTGCCGGCAAGCCAGGAGGTCAGGGCGTAGATCGCCAGCGGCAGCAGAATATTGAGGGCGAAGGAACGTCCGACCAGGCGCGGATGGAGCGAGCGGCGGCCGGCGAACAGGTCCAGGCCGAACGCCACTATGCCCATCACCACCGCGAGCATCGCGGTGCCCGGCATGTTACCCGCCGACAGCGTCGCATAGGTCAGCGCGCCGAAGGTGACGAATTCGCCTTGCGGAATCAGGATGACGCGGGTGACGGCAAACACCAGCACCAGCGCAAGGCCTAGCAATGCATAGATTGCACCATTGGTAATGCCGTCCTGCACCAGGAACAGCATGATTGTCGTGTTCAAGACCGGGCGCTCCCCCATCACGCGTCGGAGCGGTCGCGGCCTTGAGCAGCCGATGACCGTCAAATAACAGCAGTTGAAAAGTCCTGCCGATATTTGATATAGTGCATAACAATTATCAAATATAACTTCAAGGCCCGTCGACCCTGACCGGGACCGGGTCTCCCAAGAGCCTACCGGGATTGCGAGCCTCGAGCGATGAATGTTTCCAAAACTGCTGGTGCCGCTGCCGCCAAGCCGTCCCGCGCCGCCCGCAAGGAACCGGCCGAGGGCTCGGTGGATGACGCGGCGCTGCAACTCGGCGAATTGTCCGAGCTGCTCGGCTATTCGCTCAAACGCGCGCAGCTGCGGGTGTTCGAGGATTTTCTGCGCTGCGTGGCGCCGCTGCAGCTGACGCCGGCGCAGTTCTCGGTGCTGCTGTTGCTCGACAGGAATCCCGGCCGCAACCAGACCGAGATCGCCAATACGCTCGGCATCCTGCGGCCGAACTTCGTGGCGATGCTGGACGGCCTCGAGAGCCGCGATTTGTGCACGCGGATCCGTTCGACCAACGACCGCCGTTCCCACATCCTGATGCTCACCGACAAGGGCCGGGCGGTGTTGGCGCGCGCCAAGAAGCTGGTCGCCACCAAGCACGAGGCACGCCTCAACGAATTGCTCGGCCCCGCCAACCGCGCCGCGCTGCTGGGCATGCTGGCGACGATCGCAAGAGAGTTTTGAACTCGCCACACCCACAGTCGTCCTCCTGAGGTGCCGTCGCCGTTGCGACGGCCTCGAAGGATAGGCCACGGGTTGTTCGCATCCTTCAAGGCTCGCCGACGAGGGCTCGCACCTCGCGATGAGCGCAATTGCGCTCACGCGGGGATGACGGCGCGATCAGGCCGCGACGATCCGGTCGGGCGCCTTCCGCGGCTCCCGCGGTGCGAGGTACAGCCGCTCGATCTCCTGAGCCGGAAGCGGCCGGCTGAACAGGAACCCCTGCATCTCGGTACAGCCCTCGGATGCAATTCTGTCGCGCTGTTCGGTGGTTTCGACGCCTTCGGCTGTCGTCGTCATGCCCATGCCGTTGGCGAGCGCTGCGACCGCGCGCACGATGTTGAGCGAGCTGACGTTGTCAGCAATGTTCTTCACGAAGGAACGGTCGATCTTGATCTTGTCGAATGGGAAACACTGCAGATATGTCAGCGAGGAATAGCCGGTGCCGAAATCGTCCATCGCGATCCGCACGCCGAGCGACCGCAGCTGGTGAAGGACGGCAAGCGTTGCTTCCCTGTTGTGCAGCAGCACGGTCTCGGTAATTTCGATCTCCAGCCGTGTCGGATGCAGGCCGGAGGCGGCCAGCGCGCCGACGATGACCTGCATCAGGCCAGGGCTTCGGAACTGGGCTGCCGAAATATTGACGGCGACACAGAGGTCTTCTGGCCATCCGGCCGCGGTGGCGCAGGCCTGCCGGATGACCCATTCTCCCATCGGGACGATGAACCCGATCTCCTCGGCCAATGGAATGAAGGTGGCTGGCGAGACCAGTCCCTGTCGCGGGTGATTCCAGCGGATCAGGGCCTCGAAGCCGCTGATGTCGTTGCTCGCCAGGTTGATCACCGGCTGGTAGTAGAGCTCGAACTCGCCTGATGGCAGCGCCCTGCGCATGTCCTGCTCCAGGATGCGGCGGGTCTGCATCTGCAGGTCCATCGCGGGCTCGAAAAACCGGAAGGTGGCGCGCCCGTCGCTTTTCGCCCGGTACAGGGCGAGGTCGGCGCTGCGCAGAAGCTTGTCGGGGATCAATCCGTCGCCGGGACCGACCGCGATGCCGATGCTGGCGCCGATCGTCGCCTGGTGGCCATCGATCTCGAAGGGGTCGCCGATCGAGGTGATGATGCGTTGCGCCAGCGCGGTGGCCTGGGCGGGATCGGCGATCGGGGCCTGCACGATCACGAATTCATCGCCGCCCATTCGGGCGATGGTGTCGGTCTCGCGCACCAGGGCGCGCAGCCGGTCCGCGACGATCTTCAGAAGCTTGTCGCCGGCGTGATGACCGAACGTATCGTTCACGGCCTTGAACTCGTCGAGATCGAGATGATGGACCGCGACCGCTTCCTCGCGGTGAATCCGGCGGCCGAGCGCCTGTTCGAGCCGTTCGTTCAGCAACACCCGGTTGGCAAGATCGGTCAGCGCGTCGTGGTGCGCCATGTATTCGATCTTGACCTCGGATCGCCGCTGCTCGGTGATGTCTTCATGGGTGGCAACCCAGCCGCCGTCGGGCATCGGCCGGTGCCTGATCTTGAAGGTGCGCCCGTCGCGCAGTTCGACAATGCTGTCGGTGGGTTCGGTAGAAACGGCGATCTTGATGCGCCATTCGATGTATTCGTCTCTCGACATGGCAGGAAAGCTTCCCGCCTCGAAACGCATATCGACGATTTCGGCCAGCGTAGTACCTGGGCCGACGCGGTCACGTTGAAGATTGTACATGTCGAGAAAGCGGTCATTGCATACGATCAGACGATGCGCGGAATCAAAAAAACACAGACCCTGCGACATGTTGTTGATCGCTCGATCGAACTGCAGGTTGGCGAGGCGCAAATTCTCCTCGTGCTCCTTGCCGAGTTCGAGCTGCCGCTTCAGGCGCGCGCTCAGTTCCTCGCGCTCGGTGATGTCCTCATGGGTGGCCATCCCGCAGCCGTCCGGCATCGGATAGACCGTGTAGGAAATGATGCGGCCATCGCTGAATTGCTGGACGTTGGTGCTCGCAACGACCACGTTCGCGAAACGCTCGCGGATGTAATCGTCGGGATCCGACAGCACCTGGAGGCCCAGGTTCAGCCGGTGCCGGATCAGTTCGCTGACGGGGGTTCCGGGCTTTATTTGCTCGGGCGAGAGCCGGTAGATTTCGGCGTATCGCTGGTTGCAGAATACGACTTCGCGCTTGCTGTCGAAGACGATGAGCCCCAGCGACAGGTTGTTGAAGGCGTGCTCGAGAAGCCGGGGCGGAAGCGCCGGTTCCGGATCGTTGGCATGCTCGCTAAAACCCGCCATCTGGCGTTTCCCCGCACCGACTTCACAGCGCTCCAGACCATCAGGAGCCACATAGTAAGGTCGTAAGCAGGTGACAGCTTGCTTGAGATGCCGGAATATCCGGCAAGTTCCTCAGAACTCGCTCAACAACGCGTTAACGATCCCGCGCCGGGGCAGGCCAGAGGTATCATGATGGCCTAATCCACCAAAATCACCCTGATATCGTTCACATTGGTCAGCGTCGGGCCGGTCATCACGAGATCGCCGGTCGCGGTGAAGAAGGTGGTGGCGTCGTTGTCGTCGAGACAGGCCTGGGCGTCGAGGCCAAGCGACTTCATTTTCGTAAACGTGGTGTAATCGATCAGCGCGCCGGCGGGATCGCTGGCACTCCCGGCGCCGCCGTCGGCGCCGTCGGTATCGGCGGCCAGCGCCGAAATATCCGGCGTGTCCCTGAGCAGCCCGGCCAGCGCCAGCGCATATTCCTGGTTGGGGCCGCCGCGGCCATTGCCGCGCACCGTGACGGTGAGTTCGCCGCCGGAGAGGATCGCCAGCCGCTTGCCCTCGGCGCGCGCCTGCAAGGCCAGTCGCGCGTGGTCGGCGGCGACGCTGCGTGCCTCGCCCTCGAGGTCGGCGCCGAGATCGATGATCTCGTAGCCGGCGTCCCTTGCCAGTTTGATCGCGGCGTCGAGCGAGGCCTTGGGCCGCGCGATCAGCTCGAAATGGGCGCGCGCAAAGGCGGGATCGCCGGGCTTGCAGCTTTCGTTGCCGGGGTCGTCGAGTGCCACACGGACGGCGTCATCGACGGCTAGCCTGTATTTTGCGACCAGCGCGCGCGCATCTGCCAGCGTGGTCGGATCCGGCACCGTCGGCCCCGATGCGATCGCGGAAGGGTCGTCATGCGGAACGTCCGAGATCGCCAGCGTCACGATCTCGGCGAGCCTGCCGGCGCGTGCCAGCCGACCGCCCTTGATCCGCGACAAATGCTTGCGCACGACATTCATCTCGCCGATCGGCGCGCCCGAACGCAGCAGCGCGCGGTTCACCTGCTGCTTCTGCGCGAACGTCACGCCTTCGACCGGCGCGATCCAGTTCGCCGAGCCGCCGCCCGACAGCA
>JBKJUA010000337.1:0-2963 GCA_046590305.1 Bradyrhizobium sp. | reverse complement strand
GGCACGATTTCGAGCACGCGATCGACGTCGAGGACGACCATGAGCTGGCCATCGAGGCGGTGCACACCGCCGGCGAGCTTGGCCATGCGGGGATCGAGATTGACGGGGTTTTCCTCGCGGCCCTCGTCGGCGAGCTTGAGCACTTCGCCGATCTGGTCGATCAGGAGGCCATAGGATTCACCGCGCAGGTCGACGCCGACCGCCATCGGCGGCTTGGCGTCCTCGTTTTTGGGCAGCCCGAGACGGGCGCGCATGTCCACGACAGTGACGATGCGGCCGCGCAGATTGAGCACGCCGGCGATTTCGCCCGACGACAGCGGCACCCGCGTCAGCCGTTCCGGCATGAACACGTCCTGCACCCTCGAGATCGGCAGCCCGAACAGCTGGCCGCCGATCATCGCGGTGACGAATTCGGAGACGGCGCCTTCGGTATTATCGTTCTTGCTCATGCTCATTCCTTACGCCGTCAGGCTAAACTTGTTTATGCCGGGCTGAACTTGTTCATGCCCGGGCTGAACTTCGTTCATGCCGCCCGGTTGAGTTCAGCGGTCTGTTCCTTCAGCGCCGCGATCAGGCCGGGACGGTCGAACTTGGCGACGTAATCGTGGAAGCCGGCCAGCCGGCCGCGCTCGATCGCCGCCGGCGACACCATCGAGGACAGCGCGATGATCGGCATCGAACTCAAAAGCGTATCCGCCCGGATCGTTTCGGCGAACTCGAACCCGTTCATGTCGGGCATCTCGATGTCGGTCAGCACCACGTCGAAGATCTGGCCCGAGCGCAGCGCGGAGAGGCCCTCCTGGGCACTGGGCGCGACCCGCACCTTGTAGCCGGCGGCTTTCAGCACCGGCGCCAGCATGTTGCGGAAGAACGCGCTGTCGTCGACCAGCAGTACCGACTGCGCGGTCACCGACGGGCGCATCTCCTTGCGGGAGAACCAGTCGGCGAACGCCATCGGCAGGAAGTGGCCGACGTCGATCACTTCGGTGGCCTGGCCCTTGATCACGGCGGAGCCCAGAATGCCTTCGCGGGAGCCGGCGACTTCGATGTTGAGCCGTTCCTCGACGATGTCGATGATCTCGTCGACCACGAGGCCCATCGAGCGGCCGTCATCGGCGAACACCAGGATCGGCTGCGAGCCCGAGGTCTGGACGCTGACGCCTTCCATCTGCACCAGCGGCATCAGCTGGTCGCGGTACTGCACCATGTAGCGGCCGTTGGAGAGTTCGATCTTGTCGGTGGCAAGCTCTTCCAGCCGGGTGACGAGGCCGAGCGGCACCGCCTTGGGCTGGGCCGAGCCGGCGCGGAACACCAGGAGCGAGGTCAGCTGTTCGGCGGCATTGGCGCGCGCCGCGGCATTCTCTTCCGAGATCTCGTGGCTGGCGGAGCCGGCGGCGCCGAGCGCCTTGGCAATGCCGTTGGGATCGATGATCATGATCACGGCGCCATCGCCCAAGATGGTATTGCCGGAGAACATTTCGATGTGACGCAGTTTTGTGGACATCGGCTTGACCACGATTTCCTCGGTGTGGAACACGCCGTCGACCACGATACCGAAGGTCTGGTTGCCGACTTGCGTCACCACGATAAAGCCGTTCTCGGGATCCGAAGACGTGCCGTCATCGATCTTGAGCAGCTTCTTGAGGTGCATCAGCGGCAGCAGCTTGTTGCGCAGCCGCAATACCGCGGTGTCCTTGATGCGCTCGATGCGGTGCTCGGAATTGGCCCGTGCCCGCACCAGTTCGACCACCGCAAGCTGCGGGATCGCAAAGCGGTCGCCGGCGGCTTCCACGATCAGGGCGGAAACGATGGCCAGCGTGAGCGGGATCTTGATGGTGACGCTGGAACCCTCGCCGGCCACCGATTTGACGTCGATGGTGCCGCCGATCTGGTCGATATTGGTGCGCACCACGTCCATGCCGACGCCGCGGCCGGACACCGAGGTGATGGAGGCTGCGGTGGAGAAGCCCGGCGCGAAGATGAACTTGTGGATCTGGGCTTCCGTCATCTTCTCGAGTTCGGCCTCGCTGACGAGACCGTTCGAGATGGCCTTGGCCTTGATCCGCTCGGTGTTGAGGCCGCGGCCGTTGTCGGCGATGCAGATCAGGATGTGGCCGCCTTCGTGATAGGCGGAGAGCCGGATGGTGCCCTGCTCGGGCTTGCCATTGGCGGCGCGTTCGGCCGGGGTCTCCAGGCCGTGATCGGCGGAGTTGCGCACCATGTGCGTCAACGGATCCTTGATCAGGTCGAGCACCTGGCGGTCGAGCTCGGTGTCGGCGCCGTGCATCTCCAGTTCGATCTGCTTGTGCAGTTCGCCGGCGAGGTCGCGCACGATCCGTGGCAGCTTCTGCCAGGCATTGCCGATCGGCTGCATCCGCGTCTTCATGACGCCTTCCTGCAGCTCGGCGGTGACGTTGGACAGCCGCTGCAGCGGCACCTTGAACTCGGTATCGTCGTTGCGCCGGGAGATTTCCAGCAGCTGATTGCGGGTCAGAACCAGTTCCGACACCATCGTCATCAAATGTTCCAGCGTGTCCACGCTGACGCGGATCGACTGGTTGGCGATCTTGTCGGCCTCGGGCACGTCGATCTCGACGACCGATTTGGCGGCCTTCTTCTCTTTTGCGGGCGCTGCGGCCTGAACCGGTGCTGCGGCCGGCTGCGGCGCGGCCGCTGCGGGCTGAACCGGCGCGATCGGTGGCGCTGCCACCTCGATCGAGGTTTCCTGGAACGCGCGCTCCAACTCGTCCAGCGACACTTCGCCGGGACGCAGCTGACGCTCCAGTATCTGCGGCACCAAGGTGCCCTGCTCTACTACGGGCGCAACTGCGGCAGCCGGCGCTGGTGCGACCGGCGCAGCTGCCTCAGCCGACGCTGACACGACAAGCTCCGCTTGCGCTGACATTGCGGCCATGCCGCGTTCGACCATTTCCTGAAGCTGGACGATCAGATCCTGATCGGTG
>JBKJUA010000424.1:0-14255 GCA_046590305.1 Bradyrhizobium sp. | reverse complement strand
GGCGTCGCAAGCACCATCGGCATGCCCTGGACGAAATGCCCGACGGTCTGTTCCGGCGGCACCACGAGGGTGCGCTCGGCGCTCATGCCGATTTTGATGATGTCGCGTGCGTCCATGAGGGAGCCTCGAGAGACAGTCATTCCGGGGCGGGCGCGGAAGCGACCGAACCCGGAATCCCGAGATTCCGGGTTCGCGCTTCGCGCGCCCCGGAATGACGAGCGAGCGTTGCCGCGCGACTTCTTCTTCGCAGCCGCCGCGCGTTCCACGAAGGTCTTGCCGCCCTTCATCTTGTGAGCCAGCGGCGCCTCGTTGATCTGGATCACGACGGCGTCGGCGTCGACGCCGAGGTTCTTCACCAGCGCCTGCGTGATGTCGCGCATCATGCCGGCCTTCTGTTCGTCGGTGCGGCCGGCGGCCATGCTCACGGTAATTTCAGGCATTTTGTCACTCCCTTTTTTGTTTTCGTCATGGCCGGGCTTGTCCCGGCCATCCACGATCTTCCCTATCAAACAAGACGTGGATGCCCGGGACATCTGCGCGAAGACGCGATTCGCGCTTTAGCCCGGGCATGACGCTCGAATGAATGATTATCCCCACTTCACCTCATGCCGTCCCAGCACCTCGCGCACGGCCTCGACGAGCTTGCCCTGATCGACCTCGTATTGCGCTTCGGTCTGCTTCTTCAGATATTCCTCGCGGTCCTTGATCTCGGTGAGCCCGGCGCCGAGGATCAGATCCTTGATCTGGACCTTGCCATTGGCCTTTTCGTCCGAGCCCTGGATGATCACGCACGGCGAATTGCGCCGGTCGGCGTATTTGAGCTGGTTGCCCATGTTCTTGGGGTTGCCGAGATACAGCTCGGCGCGAATACCGGCGTTGCGCAGGGTCGCGACCATCTTCTGATAGTCTGCGATCTCGCCGCCGAACACGGTGACGACCACCGGCCCGAACGCCGGTTTGGTATCGACCTTGCCCAACATCGTGAGTGCGGCCTGCAGCCGCGACACGCCGATCGAGAAACCGGTCGCCGGCACCGGCTCACCACGAAACCGGGATACAAGCCCGTCATAGCGCCCGCCACCGCCAACGGAGCCGAAGCGGACCGGGCGGCCTTTTTCGTCCTTGGTCTCCAGCGTAAGTTCGACCTCGTAGACCGGGCCGGTATAGTATTTGAGACCGCGGACCACAGATGAATCGAACATAATACGGCCCGCGCCATAGCCTGCCGCGCGGCACAAAGCCGCCATGCTTTCGAGCTCTTGGACTCCCTTTCTGCCTCGCTCTGAGCCTTCTGTTGCTTCGTACCAAGCAGAAAACGACATCGCGTCGCTTGGCCAAGTATCTTCGCGGGAGAAGTTCTTAACGGGCGAAGTTTCGTCACTCAGTTCGGCCTGTCGAGTTAGGTCTTCACTTCCTTCGCGAAAGGAAGTCCACAAGTAGGAACGCACCTTCCAATATTGATCGTCAGACAGGCCAGCGCCCTTTGTAAAATCGCCGCTCTCGTCCTTGCGACCTTCGCCGAGGAGTTGCCTAACACCCTCCAATCCGAGGCGATCGAATTTATCGATCGCTCTGAGTACCGTTAGCCGTTGTCCTGCTTTGTCATCGCCGCCAAGCCCGATGCTCTCCATTACGCCATCGAGCACCTTGCGGTTGTTCACCTTCACCACATAGCTGCCGCGCGGAATGCCCAGCGCTTCCATCGTATCCGCCGCCATCATGCACATCTCGGCATCGGCCGCCGGCGAGGCCGAGCCCACCGTGTCGGCGTCGAACTGCATGAACTGGCGGAAGCGGCCGGGGCCGGGCTTCTCGTTGCGGTAGACGTAGCCCTCGCGGTAGCTGCGATAGGGTTTCGGCAGCGAGTCGAAATTCTCCGCGACATATCGCGCCAGCGGCGCGGTCAGATCGTAGCGCAAGCTGATCCACTGCTCGTCGTCGTCCTGGAACGAGAACACGCCCTCATTGGGCCGGTCCTGGTCGGGCAGGAATTTGCCGAGCGCATCGGTGTATTCCATCGCAGGGGTTTCCACCGGCTCGAAGCCGTAGCGCTCGAAGACGGCGCGGATTTTCTTGACCATCGCGCGAGTCGCCGCAATCTCGGCGGGGCCGCGATCGGCGAGGCCGCGCGGCAGGCGGGCGCGGAGTTTTTGCGGCTTTTTTGGTTTTTCGGCCATGGGACGCGTTGGTACCAGCCGGAATGCGATGCGGCAACCGGGCTCTTCCTTACCTCGCCCCGCTTGCGGGGAGAGGTCGGCGCGCAGCGCCGGGTGAGGGGGATTATCCGCGAGTCGTATCGGTTGAGAGAGCCCCTCACCCCAACCCTCTCCCCGCAAGCGCGGGGCGAGGGAGAAAAGTCAAAACACCTTCTTGATCCAGTCGTGCGGGTCGGGCGCGCGGCCGTACTGGATGTCGACCAGCTTCTTGCGCATCCCCATCGCGACGGGGCCGGCGGCGCCGCCGCTGATGAGAAAATCGCCGCTCGCCGAGCACACCTTGCCGATCGGCGAGATGACGGCCGCGGTGCCGCAGGCGAACGCCTCTTTCAATTTGCCGCTGGCGGCGTCGGCGCGCCACTGTTCGATCGTGTAGGTCTCTTCGCGCACGCGCGCGCCGGAATCCTTGGCCAGCTGAATGATCGAATCGCGGGTGATGCCGGGCAGGATGGTGCCGAGCGGCGGCGTCAAAAGTGAACCGTCGTCAAACACGAAGAAGACGTTCATGCCGCCGAGCTCCTCGACGTAGCGGCGCTCGACCGCATCGAGGAACACGACCTGATCGCAACCATGCTCGATCGCCTCGGCCTGCGCGCGCAGCGACGCGGCGTAATTGCCGCCGCATTTGACGGCGCCGGTGCCGCCGATCGCGGCGCGCGTGTAATTCTCCGACACCCAGATCGACACCGGCGCGGGGCCGCCCTTGAAATAGGAGCCGACCGGCGAGGCGATGACGGCGAAGATGTATTCCGCCGACGGCTTTACGCCGAGGAAGACCTCGCTTGCGATCATGAACGGCCGCAGATAGAGGCTGCCCTCGCCGCCCGGGATCCAGGAACGGTCGATGCGCACGAGTTGCTCGACCGCCTCGATGAACACGGCCTCCGGCAGCGGCGCCATCGCCATGCGGTCGGCCGAACTCTGGAAACGCTTTGCATTGGCGTCGGGGCGGAACAGGTTGACGCCGCCGTCGTCGCGCTTGTAGGCCTTCAGGCCCTCGAAAATCTCCTGGGCGTAGTGCAGCACGGCGAGCGCCGGATCGAGCGGGAAATTGGCGCGGGCTTCGACTCGCGCGCCATGCCAGCCCTTCGCCTGATCGTAGCGGACGATCGCCATGTGATCGGTGAAAACCCGGCCAAAACCCGGGTCCGCGAGCTTTGCCGCGCGTTCTTTTTCCGTCACCGGATTTGGCGCAGGCTGGATCTCGAATTTCAAACTCATCCCCTTGCCCGCGCTCGGAGCCGGCGCGACGTCCGGCGTCGGCCTGTCTTTGCGGGCCTGCTCGATCGAAACTGCCATGGACGTTCTCCCGGATTGACGTTGTTCTTGTGCCGCAACGCGGCTGGTTGCGCCTGGCCTTCCCTCCCCGCCCCTACGGCCGGTTGCCACGCCGGCACGTCCTTAGGACACGCTTTTGTGGAAGGCGGAAGTCCAGTATGTTTGTCGAAATGCCGCTCGACAATCGCACGGTCAACAAATCAGCAGCCTTGTTCGAACTCGACCGCCGCTTCAGGCCTTCACAGGCCTTTTGGAACTGTACCGCGTTCAAAACGACTTAATGTTTCGTTGCGGCTGACGGTTTTGTAACATTGAACCCAAGATACGTCAATATGGCTGACATAAATTTCTCGGCACCCTCCGCAGACCCCGATTCGAGGGCGGGCGCGCCGCGCTCCCCGGCCCCGGGTCAGAGCGATTTGCGCTGGGATATCATCGAGCTGCTGTTCTTCGCCTACCGGGATTTCGTCGGCGACGCCGACAACGAGCTGGAGGCTTTCGGGTTCGGGCGGGCGCATCACCGGGTGCTACATTTTGTCCACCGCTATCCCGGCCTCAAGGTCGCCGATCTCCTGGACGTGCTGCGCATCACCAAGCAGTCGCTGGGACGGGTGCTCAAGCAGCTGCTCGACGAAGACTATATCGTGCAGCGCACCGGCAACAATGACCGGCGGCAGCGCCTGCTCTACGCCACCACCAAGGGCGAGGCGCTGGTGGGCAAGCTCGCGGGCTTGCAGACCGACCGGATCAACCGCGCGCTGTCCGGTATCGCGCCCGAGGGCGTGGAAACCGTCCGCCATTTCCTGCGCGCGATGATCGATCACGACGATCCCGACAAGGTGCTGGCGACCATTCTCGGAGCCGGCGGCGCAACCGCAAAGGACAAAGCGTGATCCAGGCTGCCACCCTCGCGCGGACCCCGCCGCAACCGGCCGACGACGCCCCGCATCTGCTGCTGGTCGATGACGACCGCCGCATCCGCGATCTGTTGTCGCGCTTTCTCTGCGGCGAAGGCTACCGCGTCACTACCGCGGCGAGCGCCTCCGACGCCCGAGCCAAGCTGCTCGGCCTGCATTTCGATCTGTTGATCCTCGACGTCATGATGCCAGGCGAAACTGGCTTCGATCTCGCCCGCTTCATCCGTACCTCGTCCTCGGTGCCGATCATCATGCTGACGGCGCGCCATGAGGCCGAAGCCCGCATCGAGGGCCTGCAGATCGGTGCCGATGACTATGTCGCAAAGCCGTTCGAGCCGCGCGAGCTGGTGTTGCGGATCGGCAATATCCTCAAGCGCACCGCGCCGCCGCCGGTGGAGACGCTGGAGCAGATCGCGTTCGGGCCCTATGTCTATCATCTCGACCGCGGCGAACTGCGCCAGGGCGAGGAGACCATCCATCTCACCGACCGCGAGCGCGAGATGCTGCGGATTCTCGCGGTGGCGCCGGGCGAGACCGTGCCGCGCAGCGCGCTCACCGGCGACGGCTCCGTCAACGAGCGCGCGGTCGACGTGCAGATCAACCGTCTGCGCCGCAAGATCGAGAAAGATCCCGCCAATCCCCTGTTCCTGCAGGCGGTGCGCGGCGTCGGCTATCGCCTGGTCGCCTCGCCTTGAGCAAACCCGTATGAGCACGCTCGACACCGGCCTCACGTTGATCCGCAGCGCCGCCGGGCGCGTCTCCGCATCCAATCGCTGGATGGGCAACGCGTTCAAGAGCTGGATGCCGACCGGGCTCTACGCCCGCGCGCTGCTGATCATGATCGTGCCGATGGTGGTGCTGCAGTCGGTGGTGGCGTTCGTGTTCATGGAGCGGCACTGGAACACGGTGACGCGGCGGCTGTCCGCCGCCGTGGTGGCCGACGTCGCCACCCTGATGGATGTCTACAAGGCCTATCCGCAGGACAAGGACCGGACCCAGCTGCGGGGCATCGCCCAGAAGCGACTCGGGCTGGTGGTGGATTTTCTGCCCGTCGGCGACCTGCCGCCGCCCGGCCCGAAGCCGTTCTTCTCGCTGCTCGACCAGACGCTGTCGGTGCAACTCGGCCGCCAGATCGCGAGGCCGTTCTGGATCGATACCGTCGGCCGCTCCAATCTGGTGGAAATCCGCATCCAGCTCGACGACGCGGTGATGCGGGTGTTCGCGCAGCGCAGCGCCGCCTATGCGTCGAATTCGGAGATCTTTATCTTCTGGATGCTGGGGACCTCGTCGATCCTGCTGATCGTCATGGTGCTGTTCCTGCGCAACCAGATCAAGCCGATCCTGCGGTTGGCGGACGCTGCGGAAAGTTTCGGCAAGGGCCGCGAGGCGCCGAACTTCCGTCCCCGTGGCGCGCGCGAAGTGCGGCGCGCGGCGCACGCCTTCCTCGAGATGAAAGCGCGCATCGAGCGCTCGATCGAGCAGCGCACCGCGATGCTGGCCGGCGTCAGCCACGATCTGCGCACCATTCTCACTCGCTTCAAGCTGGAGCTGGCGCTGATCGGCGACAGTCCGGAGGTCGACGGCATGCGCAAGGATATCGACGAGATGGCCGGCATGCTGGAGGCCTATCTGGCGTTTGCGCGCGGCGACAGCGGCGAGCATGCGCAGCCGACCGACATGTCGCTGGCGCTGGAAGAACTACGCAGCGACGCGGAGCGCAACGGCCACGCCGCGACCGTGACATTCCACGGCCTGCCTGTGGTGACGGTGAAGCCGGCATCGTTCAAGCGCTGCCTCGCCAACCTCGTTTCCAACGCGGCACGGCACGCCAACGCGATTGCGATCACCGGCCACCGCGACCACCGCTATCTCACGGTGACGATCGACGACGACGGCCCGGGCATTCCGGTCGACATGCGCGAGGAAGTGTTCAAGCCGTTCTTGCGGCTCGACGACGCCCGCAACCAGGACGAAGGCGGCACCGGCCTCGGTCTCGCGATCGCCCGCGACATCGCCCGCTCCCACGGCGGCGACATCACCCTCGGCGACAGCCCGATGGGCGGGTTGCGCGCCGCAGTGCGGATACCGGTGTAGTTCTTCCCCTTCTCCCCGCTTGCGGGGAGAAGGCCGGGATGAGGGGGACTCTCAACGCATTCGGACTCGCGGAGAGTCCCCCTCACCGGCGCGGAGTTTATCATCGGGCGGCGCTACGCCGACCCGTTGGCGCCGACCTCTCCCCGCAAGCGAGGCGAGCTAAGAGGCCTACTTCGCCGCCGGCTTCGGCATCAGGCCCTTGAGCTTTTCCATGTCCTTGATGTTCATCTTGATGCCGCCGGGCATCATGATGTCGCCGGGCTTCTGGTCGGCCTTGCAGGCGCCCAGCCACTTCGCTTCGATCGTCGAGGTGCTGTCGCGCGGCATGCCGGGCGGACCGCCCTGGCTCTGCGAGGTGGCCTTGACGGTGTAGGCGGAATTGAAATCACCTGTTATCTCGGAATGCGAGGTCATGGTCACGCCCGCGACGTTGCAGACGGAGTCGTTGACATAGCCGGTCGCGGTCTTTCTTGTATCGTTCTTCGAACACATCTCCTTGGCGGCCGGCGAGAACGACGAACTCATCGCCTTGTCGGTGGCCTCGTCGGTGCAGTGCTGCATGGTCATGTCAGGCGCCGGCGCGCCGGGCCGCAGCATCTTCATTTCCCAGAGGCCCGCCTTGCGCAGCGGCAGTTCGACCGCAACGGCATCTGGCGCTGCAAAGGCCACCAGCAAGCAAGCACCCAAAGCGAATAAAACCAGCTGTCGCATCATGCTGCGCACTCCCGGCAAGTTGTTTCCGTCACAGATCGCTTTGTCGGATCGGGAGGGTCCGGTTCAGTAACGGGCGCGCAGGGCTCCGTCCGCCCGGTAATACGGCACCCAGCGGCAGGCGAATGAGATATAGCCGCCCTCGTTGGGCTGAACGCTCAGGAATTTCACCACCTTGCCGTAACCCGCGCAGTGATCGATCGCCATGGCGCGGATGTCGGTCTGCGACGCCAGCGCATAGGCGATGATGCCGCCGGTGTCGTTGCCCTTGAACGGCGGCACCCATTGGGCCTGCGCCGGCGCGCTCGCCAGCATCCCCATCGCAACCAGGCTCGCAGCCCCAATCATTCGCATCGCAGACTCCATTTGGCTGACGGCACCTTACGGCGCATCGGCCGCCGTGAAAAGAACGGCCGACAGCCTAAGGCCGGGTTATCGGCAGGTGTTGCCGCGTTGCACTTGACCTCGTGCGGGCTTCGCGGCACCGTCCGCGACGTTGGAACACCGGCGGAATCCCCCATGCGTGACTTCTTCACCTCCCTGAAACGACCTGCGATTGGCGCAGCACTGGGCGTTTTCCTGGGGCTGTTGGCGTTTGGACAGGCTGCGCAAGCCGCCAATCCGCTGGAGCTGAATTTCGGACTGTTCGGCCCGCGCTATGACGGCCGGGTCAAGCAGTGCGAAGCGGCGCTGGGCACCATCACCAACCAGTTCTGGGAGAAGGAAAGCAGCTTCTGGAATTCCTCGCTCAAGATCACCGCCTATGGCCGGATCCACGAAATCGCGTTCCGGCCCTGGCAATCCGACAACATTCCGCGCCGCTATTGCAGCGCCGACGTGATGCTGAGCGACGGCAAGATGCGCCAGGTGCACTACTCGATCATCGAGGACGGCGGCTTTGCCGGCTTCGGTCAGGGCGTTGAATGGTGCGTGACCGGGCTTGATCGCAACTGGGCCTATAATCCCGGCTGCAAGGCCGCCAGGCCCTGAATTGCGCCTTGGGGTGCCGGACGCAGCGGCCCGGATGCGGCGGCCGGATCTTACTTTACATGGGGTTGTTTTCGAGATTTTTGCCCGGACCCTGCCCAGGGACGCCATGACGCCGTCGGCTTCCGCATTTTGTTCTTGAAATGTTCCGTTTTTCTGCTACACTCCCGGGCGGTCCGAGGTTAGGGGCTTTGTCATGTCGCATTTTTCACGGATCTGGATTTCGCGGGTTGTGATCTCCTTGGGTCTGCTTGCCGCCGCGGTCCTGACAGGGCTGGCCGGGACCGCAGCGGCGCAGGATCGCCGGCAGAATGCCCCCGGCGAGTTCGATTTTTACGTGCTGGCGTTGTCATGGTCGCCTTCCTACTGCGAGGAAGCGGCGGAGCGCGGCAACAACGGTCGTTCGCAGCAGATCCAGTGCGGCCGGCCGTATGCCTTCGTGGTCCACGGCCTGTGGCCGCAATATGAGCGCGGCTTTCCCAATTATTGCCAGCGGCCGTCGCCGCGGCTCGATCGCAATATCATGACGTCGATGCTGGACCTGATGCCGGCGCCCGGGCTGATCTTTGCCGAATGGGACAAGCACGGCACCTGCTCCGGGCTCAGCGCCCGGGCCTATTTCGAGACCACCCGCAAGGCACGGGCCGCTGTGAAGATTCCACCGGAATATCTCGAATTATCATCGGAGAAGGTCCTCGCACCGTCCGACATCGAGGCGGCCTTCATCAAGGTCAATCCCGGGCTGAGCGCCTCGGCGATCTCGGTGGTCTGCGGCAGAAAGCGGCTCAGCGAAGTGCGCATCTGCATGAGCAAGGATCTCCAGTTCCGCGCCTGCGAGGAAACCGACCGCCGCGCCTGCCGCCGTGACGAGGTGGTGATGCCGCCGATGCGGGGGACTTGAGGGTTATCCGTGCAACTATCCCCGCCGTCAATTGCGAGGAGCACTCTTGTCCGCCGAAGCCCGCCTTCGGGCGAAGGCGGATGCGACGAAGCAATCGATCTTCTTTCTTTGCGCCGCGAGGTGGATTGCTGCGCTCGCAATGACGGGGGTTATGTCGTAACCCTCCCCCATGAATTACCGTCACGACTTTCATGCCGGCGGCTTCGCCGACGTCATCAAACACATCGTGCTGGTGCGGATGCTCGCCTATCTGCACGAGAAGCCGGCGGCGTTTCGCGTCATCGACACCCATGCCGGCGCCGGGGTCTACGACCTGACCTCCGAGGAAGCCCGTCGGGGCGGCGAATCGCTGACCGGCATCGCCCGCATCATGCAGGCGCGGTTCTCGGAAAAGACCGAGCCGCTGCTCAGGCCCTACCTCGACATCGTCAGGGCCTTCAATCCGCAACGCGACCTCGTGGCCTATCCGGGATCGCCGCTGATCGCCCGCGCGATGCTGCGGCCGCAGGATCGCCTAACCGCCTGCGAAGTCGAGCCGAAGGCCCGCAAGCGCCTGATCGAACAGCTCAGGCGCGATACGCAGGCCCGGGTGGTCGACCTCGACGGCTGGACCGCGTTGCCGGCCTTCGTGCCACCGAACGAGCGGCGCGGCCTGGTCCTGATCGATCCGTCGTTTGAGGCGAAGGACGAGTTCGAACGGCTGGCCGCAGGCTTTACCGAGGCCTTCGCAAAATGGCCGACCGGCAGCTATTTGCTGTGGTACCCGGTGAAAAGCCGGCGCGCCACCGACGGCCTGGCGCGGCATGTCGCCGAGGTGGCCGGCGCCGGCAAGCCCGCGGGAAAATGCCTGCGGCTGGAATTCAGCGTCGCGCCGCAGGCGGCCTCGCCCGGGCTCGTCTCCACCGGGCTTCTGATCGTCAATCCGCCATGGACGCTGATGGGCGAGTTGAAGGCGATCCTTCCCGAACTGGAAAAGCCGCTCGGCCAAGGCGGCGCCGGCCGCTTCAGGCTCGAAGTGCCCAAACCCTGACGTCGCAACCTCCGCCATTTGCCGCGCCGCAACAGCACGATTTCAACGGTAGTCAATTTGCCGGGAACCGTATTATGCTCGCACCATTGGGACTGGCTTTACGTTCCGCTTCCGCAAATGGTAGCGGCGGAGTGACAAGGCCTCAATTGATTTCAAGACGGATCGGCGGTGCAGCCTAATCCGCATAGAAGGCCCTGCTTTCCGACAACGAAGGTCCGGTCGGGCTGATACGCGCTGCAGCGCGTAGCGGCGGTGCAGTACGGGGGAGGAGTTTCCCGATGGCCATGACTGGGATCGTCAAGTTCTTCAACGGGGAACGGGGCTATGGTTTCATCAAGCCCGATGACGGCGGTCGCGATGTGTTCGTTCACATCACCGCCGTCGAGCGCGCCGGGTTGAAGGACCTGATCGAAGGACAGCGCATCACCTTCGAGGTCGAACCGGACAAGAAGGGCAAGGGCCCCAAGGCGGTCAATCTGGTGATTTCGTAGTAGCGCTATCCCCCTTCTTCATCCTTCGAGACGCATCGCGTTGCGATGATAGAGCGTCTTCGCGCGTCTCGAACAATGAGGCCACAGGCGAAGCAGGGCTTCTTCAGGAACACAAAAAAATCCCGGCCGCGGGAAGCGGCCGGGAGGTTGCAGATCTTTTCTTGTTCGGAAGTTTCTTGGTGTCAGAAGCGATAGTTCACGCCGGCGCGCAGCAGTCCGAACCGGTACCCGTTCGACGCGCCGGTGATGGTGAAGTTGGAATTGGCGAGATCGACATAGAGATATTCGATCTTTGCGCTCAAATTCTGGGTGAGGCCGAATTCGGTGCCCGCGCCCACGGTCCAGCCGGCCCTGGTATGGCTTTCCGACAGCCCGAAGGTCTCGCCGCGCAATTCGCCGAACGCCAGACCGCCGGTGCCGAAGAACATGATGTTGTTGAGGGCATAGCCGACCCGGCCGCGCACGGTGCCGAACCACGGGTTGGAGAACTTCCACGGCGCGAATGTATCGTTGGCGCCGGTCGCCTGGATATCGCCCTCGGCGCCGAACACCCAGGGCCCGGTCTGCCAGTTGTAGCCGGCCGTTACGCCGCCGACGAAGCCGGAAGGTTTGGCCGGGTTGTTGTGGACCGATCCCCAGGCATAGCCGAGGTTGGCGCCGAGATAAGGGCCGGCCCAGCTGTAGGCATTGAGCGGCTGATTGACGGTATAGGGAGCGCGCGCGCCGTAATTGTTCATGTCCGCGGCCTGCGCCGACTGGGGACAGCCCAAGGTCCAGCTCACGGCGGCCAGCGCCACTGCGCCAGATACAAGCTTTTTCATCGTACTCTCCCCACGCAACTGCCGTGCCCCCAGGCTTCGCCAGGCGCCCGAATTGGGGGCGCGACGCGAGGCCGCATGGTTACGGAACTCACTCTTCTTCTGTGAAGATTTATCGAGAGTTTTAAGTTAAAGGGTTGTTAAGACCGGTTACCGCCCGTTCGGCATTCTTAAGAAAGTGTTACAGGTGGCCGACCGCGCGGATCCGTATTGACGGGAGCTGAGCCTGCCGTCCACGCCGCGACGCTGGCGATGACCGGACCCAGCGCTTAAGTATTCGGCCGATGGATCACGATTCTTCCCAATCCCCCAAGGGTACCTCAGAGCACACTCCTGAGCTTTCAGCCCCGCGGCCGAAGCGCGGCTCCGCGCCTGCCTCTGCGCCGGCCGATCTGCCGCCGCACGACCCGGCGCTGGAGGAGTTCGACCCCGCGTCGGGCGCCGAAGAGGACGACGAGAGCCTGCCGGAGGTTGCGGACGAATCAGGCGAAGCGCTGCCGGAGGGACGGCTGGCATCCGGCCACGCCGCGATCGAGCACGCGGTGCGCCATGCCCCGACCTCGCCCGGCGTCTACCGCATGCTCAATGCCGCCAGCGATGTGCTCTATGTCGGCAAGGCGAAAAACGTCAAGAAGCGACTGTCCTCCTATGCCCGGGTGTCGGCGCCGCAGCCGGCGCGCATCTTGCGCATGATCGCGGCCACCGCGACAATCGAGATCGTGTCGACCGCGACCGAAACCGAGGCGCTGCTGCTGGAAGCCAATCTGATCAAGCAGCTGCGACCGCGCTTCAACGTGCAGCTGCGCGACGACAAATCGTTTCCCTATATCCTGATCACGGGCGACCACTGGGCGCCGCAGATCCTCAAACACCGCGGCGCGCAGTCGCGCCCGGGCAGGTATTTCGGCCCGTTCGCCTCGGCCGGCGCGGTCGGCCGCACCATCACGGCGCTGCAGCGCGCCTTTCTGGTGCGCTCCTGCACCGACGCGTTCTTTGAAAGCCGCACCCGCCCCTGCCTGCTCTACCAGATCCGCCGCTGTTCCGGGCCGTGCACCGGCGAGATCGATTTCCCCGGCTATACCGGACTGGTGCATGAAGCGACGGATTTCCTGTCCGGCCGCAGCCGCGTGGTGAAGCAGCAGCTCGCCGGCGAAATGGAAAAGGCTTCCGCCGAACTCGAATTCGAGACCGCGGCGCTTTACCGCGACCGCCTCGCGGCATTGTCGGCGATCCAGTCGCAGCAGGGCATCAATCCGCGCAGCGTGGAAGAGGCCGACGTGTTCGCCATCCACCAGGAGGGCGGCTATTCCTGCATTGAGGTGTTTTTCTTCCGCACCGGCCAGAACTGGGGCAATCGCGCCTATTTCCCCCGCGCCGAGAAATCCTTCACTCCGGAAGAGGTGCTGGCCTCGTTCCTCGCCCAGTTCTACGACGACAAGCCGCCGCCGAAGCTCATCCTGCTGTCGCATCCCATCGAGGAATCCGAACTGCTGGGCGATGCGCTGTCGATCAAGGCCGGTTTCAAGGTGGAAGTGTCGACGCCGCGGCGCGGCGAAAAGAAGGAGATGATTACGCACGCGCTGACCAATGCGCGCGAGGCTCTGGGCCGCAAGCTGGCGGATACCGCGACCCAGAGCCGGTTGCTGCAGGGCATGGTCGCCACGCTCGGCCTGCCGCATCCGCCGAAACGGATCGAAGTCTACGACAACAGCCATATCCAGGGCACCAACGCGGTCGGCGCCATGATCGTGGCGGGGCCGGATGGCTTCATCAAGAACCAGTACCGCAAGTTCAACATCAAGTCCGAAGGCCTGACGCCGGGCGACGATTACGCGATGATGCGCGAGGTGCTCGAGCGGCGCTTCAAGCGGCTGCTGAAGCCCGCGGAAGACGGCGCCGCCAAGCCGAAAGCGGACGACGATTCGTTTCCGCAATGGCCCGACCTCGTCATCATCGACGGCGGCCGCGGCCAGCTCAACGCCGTCAGGGAGATTTTCGCCGTGCTTGGCCTGACCCAGGTCACGCTGCTGGCCGTGGCAAAAGGTCCCGACCGCGACGCCGGCCGCGAAACCCTGTTCATGCCGGACAAGGAAGCGATCAAGCTGGAGCCGCGCGACCCCGTACTTTATTTCATCCAGCGGCTGCGCGACGAGGCGCATCGTTTCGTGATCGGTTCGCACCGCAAGCTGCGCAAAAAGGACATCCGCGAGGCCGGCCTGCAGGAAATTCCGGGCATCGGCCCGTCACGGAAACGTGCCTTGCTGCACCATTTCGGAACGTTGAAGGAGATCGAACGGGCCTCGATCGCCGATCTCGGCAAGGTTCCGGGGGTCAGCGCCGAAAGCGCCCGCAAGATTTTCGAGTTTTTCCACGCGCAGACAGGGTAATTTCGCGTCACACAGGGGTCGCCTGCAACGGATCACGTGCGCCGCACGGTTGACCTTCATGCTTGGGCGGTATTGGTAAGACGGATGAACACCGCCACGACAAAGGGTTCGGGCAAGAGCTCGATGTCCCTGCCGAATATCCTGACCTACGGCCGGATCGCCGCGATTCCGGTGGTGGTGGGCTGCGTCTTCCTGCAGTCCATCATGTACTACCCGTTGTGGCTGCGCTGGGTGGCGCTGGCGGTCTTTATCGCCGCGGCCATTACCGATTACCTCGATGGCTATTATGCGCGAATCTGGGACCAGCACTCGGCGTTCGGCCGGATGCTGGATCCGATCGCAGACAAGCTGCTGGTAGCATCCTGCCTCCTGATGCTGGCGGCAGATAGCAGCATCCATGGCTGGACGCTGTGGGCCGCCATCGT
>JBKJUA010000401.1:0-4285 GCA_046590305.1 Bradyrhizobium sp. | reverse complement strand
CGCACGATGATCATGTCGTTGTTCTGAAAGCGCTCTGGCGCCGTCTTGAGCGCCTCGAGCAGGGCCTGTTCACTTTCGAACACGCACGCTTTGCCGCGGAAGACGTTGTTCTCGAGGCCGCCTTCGACGCCGGCGAGCTTGAGAATTGCCGAGTAGTCGGGCGACAGGTTGCCGCCCAGGACGCGCAGGCCGCCCGTCGGCTTGTACGGCTTGGCAACGGGATAGACCACCGTGCCGTCGGCGCTTTTTGCGCTGAGACGTCCAACCTGCTGGGCGAGCGTCTCGCCCGTACAGGTGAGACAATCGCCGTTGAGCATGCCGGCATCCAGCAGCTCGCGAACGATCACCTGCACGCCGCCGACCCGATCGATGTCGACCATCGAATATTTGCCGTAGGGCCTGGCATCGGTCAGTACCGGCACGACATGCTGCGAGAGGTGGTTGAACTCCTCCGGCGTCATGATGTCCTTCCAGAAGTCGGCGAAGCCTGCAGCACGCGCGATCTCCGGCGCATGCAGCACGACGTTGGTCGAGCCGCCGATGGCCATGGCGACAATGACGGCGTTGCGCAGGGACTCGCGCCCGACGATGTCGCGCGGCTTCAGACCTTTCTCGATCGCCGCCGCGAGGTAGCCGACCAGCTCGGCCGGAAACTCCTTCAACCGGCGGGGATCGTCCGAGGCCGGGGCGACCATGTGCAGCGGTTGCATGCCGAGCACACCGATGAACGTCTGCATGGTGTTGTAGGTGAACATGCCGCCGCAGCTGCCGTAACCCGGGCAGGCATGGCAAGCGATGTGGTCGCGATACTCGGCGTCGGGGTGGCCGGCGACCTGGTAGGCGCTGACGAGATCGATGGTCTCGCCCGTTTTCGGATCGGTCCCTGGGTGAATCGGTCCGTCCGACATGATGAGCGCTGGTTGGTTGTGCTCGAGCAACGCGGCGAGGGCGCCGACCGGCGGCTTGTCGCAGGCCACGACCGCGATGGTGCCGGCGAGGCCGGTGGCGCTCAGATGCTCGCACAGCGCGTCGTTGGTCACTTCGCGGCCGATCAGCGAATAGCGCATCTCGCGCGTGCCGTTGCGGATGCCGTCCGACGTGGCGATGGTGTATTCCGGCTGGACCAGGCGCAGCTTCATCTGGCCCGCCCCTTTGCCGATGCGGCTCTTGAGGCTGGCGTGGATCGCATCGACCTTTGCCATAACACCCATATAGCACTGGCTGTCGCCCTTGGTGCCGACCACGCCGACTGACGGCTCGTGGATCAGGTCCGGATCGGTGCCGAGTTCGCGCGCAATCCCGATGGTCTGGGTGGAGCGGCCCGGATGGCGGTCAATCAGTACGACTTTCGAGTCTGTCACGGCGAGTTCCTTCAAGCGATCGCGATCGGCAATCTCTGGAGCGTATCCCAATGCCTGGCTGGGGCGGGAGGGATCGAACCTCCGAATGGGGGAATCAAAATCCCCTGCCTTACCGCTTGGCTACGCCCCAACAGACCGTGTGGAATGCGGCGCGACTGGCGCCGCCCCGGATTCCCCGGCAACGTCGGTCTATAGGGGGAGTTCAGTCAATTCAACAGCCTATCGGCCAAATTCGCGGTTCAACCGGACCGGACGCGGTCTACCCCTGATATAATGTAATCCGTCCGGCGAACCGGGTGAATTTCGACCCAAATCGCAGCGCCGTTCCCTGCCCCGCCGATTTCGCCAGCCGACAGTTGAGAGAAAGCGGGTTTCGTGGGAAGACGGCAGCCTTCCTTATCCTGTCCCGACAAGCCCGAGACACCGCCATGACCTACCGCGCGCCCGTCAACGACATGCTGCTGGCCCTCAATCACGGCGCGGGCCTGCAGGCCGCCGTGAAAGCCGGCCATTACGGCGATTTCGACGGCGACATCGCCGCCGCCGTGCTGGAGGAAGCCGGAAAGTTCGCCTCCGACGTGCTGGCGCCGCTCAACCGGGTCGGCGACGAGCATGGCATCAAGCTCGAAGCCAACAAGGTCACCACCGCCCCCGGCTGGCCCGATGCGTATCAGCGCTGGATCGCGGCGGGCTGGAACGCGGTGTCGGGTCCGGAAGCGTTCGGCGGCCAGGGCCTGCCGCTCGCGATCAATGCCGTCTGCACCGAAATCTGGAGCGCGTCGAATATCGCCTTCGGGCTCTGCCCGCTGCTGACGCTGAGCGCGATCGAGGCGCTTGACGCCCATGGCAGCGACGAACTGAAAAAAATCTATCTTGAAAAGCTGGTGTCCGGCGAATGGACTGGCACCATGCAACTCACCGAGCCGCAGGCGGGTTCCGACGTCGGCGCGCTGCGCAGCCGCGCCGAACGCGCGCCTGATGGCACCTACCGGATCACGGGCACCAAGATCTTCATCACCTATGGCGATCACGACATGACCGACAACATCGTGCATTTCGTGCTGGCCCGATTGCCCGATGCGCCCGCCGGCACCAAGGGCATTTCGCTGTTCCTGATTCCGAAATTCTTGGTCAATGCCGATGGCTCGCTCGGGATGCGCAACGACATCTATCCCTCCGGCGTCGAGCACAAGCTCGGCATGCATGCCTCGCCGACCTGCACCATGACGATGGGCGATCACGGCGGCGCGATCGGCTACCTGATCGGCGAGGAAAACCGCGGCATGCTTTGCATGTTCACGATGATGAACCAGGCCCGGCTCGGCGTCGGCCTCGAAGGCGTCGGGATTGCCGACCGCGCCTACCAGCAGGCGCTGGCTTTCGCGCAGCAGCGCCGCCAGGGCCGCGCCGCCGGCAAGAAGGGCGACGGGATGGACCCCATCATCGTGCATCCCGACGTCAAGCGGATGCTGATGCAGATGCGCGCGCTGACCGCCGCCGCGCGCACCATCTGCTACGCCACCGCTGTCGCGATGGATGTCGCCACCCGCGCGACCGACGCCAAGGTGCGCGCCGACGCCACAGCGCGCGCGGCGCTGCTGACGCCGATTGCAAAAGCGTTTTCCACCGACATCGGCAACGAGGTGTCGTCGCTCGGCGTGCAGATCCATGGCGGCATGGGGTTCATCGAGGAAACCGGCGCCGCGCAGCATTATCGCGATGCCCGCATCACCGCGATCTATGAAGGCACCAACGGCATCCAGTCGATCGATCTCGTCACGCGCAAGCTCGCCGCCAATGGCGGCGCATCGGTATTTGCGCTGCTCGACGAACTCTCCGGCATCGTCACCAGGGTCGAAGCCTCCAACGATCCGGCGTTCGGCACCACAGGCGCAAAGCTGCGCGACGCGCTGGGCGCGCTGGAGCGCACCAGCAAGTGGCTCTTGGAGCGCGTCACGTCCGCGCCGAACGAGGCGCTGGCAGGTGCGACGCCATATCTGCGGCTGTTCGGTTCGACGCTCGGCGGCTGCATGCTGACCGGAGAAGCTCTCGCCGCCCGCGACCTCGGCGAAGGCGCCGGCGATCCCGCGCGCTATGTGACGCTGGCGCGGTTCTTCGCCGAAAACATCACGGTGCAGTCGGGCGCGCTGGAGCGCACGGTGATGGACAGCGCCGAAGCGGTGAACGGCGCGGATGCGGTGTTGCTGGGGTAGCGGCATTCGTCACCAGACACACATCGTCATACCCCGCGCGGCGGGGTATCCAGTACGCTGCGGCCAATCGATTCCATCGCCGACACCTCTGGAATACTGGATCGTCCGCCGGAGCCTGTCATCGGGCGGCGCGAAAGCGCCGACCCGGTGGCGGACGATGACAACTGAATATGATTCTGCCATCTCGCGGCACGATTCTGCCCGAGGTTTGCATATCGATCTCCCTCAAATGAGGGAGCAGGGAATGCCGGATGCGCGCTGCACCCGCGGTCCCGTGTGCGAAGTCGTACGAAAAAGCTGCACACGAGCATACAGGGCAGCGGAGAACATCCGACATTCCCTGCGCAATGGCTTTACGGCTTATCACGTGATCACCCCGGAGAATTATGGCCTTTGTCGCCTCCGTCGCCCCGCGGAAACCGGCACCTCGGCCCGGTCGGGCCTGCAGCACCTCCGCAAGACTTGACGCCTACCAGTGAGGCATCGGGTCCACACGCTTTTGCCGTACGCTTCGGCACCGCTCGTTCACTCGTTCCAGCGACCGCTCACGGAGTTTACCCGCCCTGCAATCCCGTTCCGCGCACGATGCCATAGCGTCCACCGCATCCCATCCCAACGTTCGGTAACGATGGCCAACGCCCCTTGCCTGGGGACAGGATGGCATGAGTCTTACGGGTGATTTGCCCTTCGGGAAAAGCGAAATTTTACCCG
>JBKJUA010000366.1:0-6505 GCA_046590305.1 Bradyrhizobium sp. | reverse complement strand
GCCGAGCGAGATCCTCGATCCCGTCAACACCTGGAAGGACAAGGCCGAGTTCGACAAGACCGCGCGCGCGCTGGTCGGCATGTTCCAGAAGAACTTCGCCAAGTTCGAAGCCCAGGTTGACGCCGAGGTTCGCGCCGCCGCACCGGATCTCAGGCTCGCGGCGGAGTGAAGTTCGGACGATCGATCGTGTGAACCAAAAGGGCGGTCGCAAGGCCGCCCTTTTCTTATGCGGCTATGTTGGACAGGAAGCGGGAAACACCGCATTGCTCGGGGTCGGACGGTCGGTGATCTGCAGGCCGAACAGGCTGCCGACCAGTTCGACCGCGACCCGCGCGGTGCGGCCGCGTTCGTCGAGAAACGGATTGAGTTCGACGATGTCGACCGAGCGCACCAGTCCGGAATCGTGCAGCAGCTCCATGACAAGGTGCGCCTCGCGATAGGTGGCGCCGCCCGGTACCGTGGTGCCGACGCCGGGCGCCACCGCAGGATCGAGAAAATCGACGTCGAAAGACACATGCAGCACGCCGCCCTGCGCCTTGACCCTTTCGATCACCCGCCGGATCAGGACGCCAACACCGAACTCGTCGATCGCGCGCATGTCGGCGATCGCGATGCCGCGGTCGCGGACCATTTCTTTCTCAGGCGGATCGATCGACCGGATGCCGAACAGATCGAGCTGGTCGGTGGGAATCGAGACGCGGGGCTGGTCGCCGAGCAGGCCGTCGAGCCCGGGCTCGCCGGTGAGAAACGCCGCGGACATGCCGTGCATGTTGCCGGTCCCGGTGGTGCCGGGCGTGTTGTAGTCGGCATGGGCGTCGAGCCACAGCACGAATAGCGGCCGGCCTTCTTCCTTCCAGTAGCGCGCGACGCCGTTCACCGACCCCATCGACAGACTGTGATCGCCGCCCATGAAGATCGGAATGGCGCCCGAGTGCGCCAGCAGATAAGCGCGCTCGCTGAGCGCACGAATCCAGGTTTTTATCTCGTCGTAATGTTTCGCATGGGCCAGCGGCGACCCCTCGGTGGGCGAAACCCCAGCAATCGCGAGATTGCCGTGATCCTCGACCGCAAATCCCAATTGCGCGAGCACGCGGCCGATGCCGGCCGTGCGCAACGCATCAGGCCCCATCAGCGTGCCGCGCTGCGACGCGCCGATCTCGAGGGGAATGCCGATGAGGGCGATGCGCCGGGGGCTGATTTCGGGATCGGACATCTACGCCTTGAAATACGCGATTTGGGTTGTGGTTGCGAGCAGGCGGCCGCTCGGCGACCATAGTTCGCCGTTCTGGTCGCCGTAACTCTTGTTGAAGATCCTGGCATCGGCGACCGCGAGCACGCGGCTGGTATCCTCAGCGGCAAGATCGTCGGCGTCGACGTGGAAATAGGTCGTCAGCGACACCGTGCCGAACGGCACGAATTCGCGCCTGACATGAAAGATTCGGGCGAAGAACGCATCCGACATCGACATCAGCGACAGCATGTCGATTGTCCGGGGAATGCGATCACCGATCCACACCTTGGAATAGGCGCTAGCCGGCTCGGCCTGCGGCGTCGCTCCGGCCAAATCCGGATTGCCCTCGATGAAACGAAAATCATACTGATTGGCCCAGGCGGCCTTGATCTTGGGATACGGCCGGATCTGGTCGAAAGGCGTGGCTTGCGGAACCGTCGCCGGCTGGTGCGACCATGACGTACGGCGTTCGGCGAACACGGCAGTGGCCAGCGTCGCCACCTCGCCGCCGTCTTGCGTCAGCTCGACGCACCAATGCTGCGACGAGCGGTTGGCCTTGACCAGGCGAAGGTCGAGACCGAAGGCGCCGGCCGCGATCGGCGCGCAGTAATTGACGGTGAGGGCGAGCGGCGTGCCCGATCGCTCCGGATGATCGATCAGCGCCCGCAGGATGGTGGCGGCGGTGGCGCCGCCGAACGGGCCGACAAAGGCCCAGTAATCGTCGCTGGTGCGGCCCTGCCAGCGGCTGTCACCGGCGGTAACCCTCGTGGCGTCGTCGAAAAGGTGCGGGGCCTTGGTCAGCATGACGGTCCTCAGTACGGAATTGGTGCATCAACCGTCATTGCGAGGAGCGAAGCGACGAAGCAATCCAGCTCACTGCAGCAAAGTTGGATTGCTTCGCTGCGCTCGCAATGACGAATTTGCGCTCCAACGCAGTATCGTGGCTATCGAACGTCAATTCAATGACGCCGAGGTAATAGCTTTCAGCTTGCCGAAATTAGCCGGCCCCGCGTTGCGCGCCCGGTTCCAGCAACGCCGGATGCGGCGCCGGCCGCACCGGCACGGTCCAGATCTCCTCGGCATACTCCCGGATGGTTCGGTCGGACGAGAACCACGCCATCCGCGCCACGTTGAGAATCGAGGCCCTGGTCCAGGCCGGCACCACCTGCCAGCGCGCGTCGATGCCGCGCTGGGCGTCGTAATAGGAGTCGAAATCGGCGCTGACCATGTAGTGGTCGAGATGGCGCAGCGCGTGCGCGATCGATTCGAACCGGTCGGGATCGCCAGGCGAAAATTCGCCGCACCCGATCGCGCTGATGGCTCGCGCGAGATGCGGCGAGCGCCGGATCAAGTCGGTCGTATCCAGCCCCTGCTTGCGCCGCACCACCACGTCCATCGCCTCCATGCCGAAGATCGCGATGTTTTCCGCGCCGACGTGATCGCGGATTTCGATATTGGCGCCATCCAGCGTGCCGATGGTCAGCGCGCCGTTCAGCGCCAGCTTCATGTTGCCGGTGCCGGAGGCTTCCATGCCCGCGGTCGAAATCTGTTCGGACAGGTCGGCGGCGGGGATGATCACCTCGGCGAGGCTGACATTGTAATCGGCCAGGAACACGATCTTCAGCCGTCCGCCAATCGCGGGGTCATTGTTGACCACTTCGGCGACATCGTTGATCAGCTTGATGATCAGCTTGGCGTAGCGATAGCTTGCCGCCGCCTTGCCGGCGAAGATTTTGACCCGAGGTACCCAGTCGCGCTGCGCGTCGTCCTTGATGGCGTGATACAGCGCCACCGTCTCCAGGATGTTGAGCAGCTGCCGCTTGTATTCGTGCATGCGCTTGATCTGGACGTCGAACAGCGCGTGGGGATCGACATGGACGTTGAGGCGTTCGCCGATCAGCCGCGCAAGCGCGGCCTTGTTGTGCAGCTTGACGTCGCGGAATTTCTGCTGGAACGCGGCGTCGCTGGCGCGGGCTTCTAGCAGCGAGAGCTGGTTGGGATCGTCGAGTACGGCCTCGCCGCAGGCCTCGCGCAACAGGCCGGTCAGCTTCGGGTTGGCCAGCATCAGCCAGCGGCGGAAGGTGATGCCGTTGGTCTTGTTGGTGATGCGGGCCGGATAAAGATGATTGAGATCGTGGAACACGGTCTCCTTCATCAGGTCCGAATGCATCGCCGAGACGCCGTTGATGCGGTGCGACCCGACGAAGGCCAACTGTCCCATCCGCACCCGGCGGCCGGACCGCTCGTCGATCAGCGACACCGAGGCCTTGAAATCGTCATCGCCGGGACAGCGCGATTCCGCCAGCGCCAGATGGCTGACATTGATGCGGTAGATGATTTCGAGATGACGCGGCAACAGCCGCTCGAACAGCTCGACCGGCCAGGTCTCCAGCGCTTCCGGCAGCAGCGTGTGGTTGGTGTAGGACAGCGTCGCCACCGTGATCTTCCACGCCTCGTCCCAGCGGAAATTATGCAGGTCGACCAGAATCCGCATCAGTTCGGCGACCGCGAGGCTCGGATGGGTGTCGTTGAGCTGCACCGCGGCCTTCGACGCCAGCCCGCGCAACTGCCCGTCGGAAGCGAGATGGCGCTTGACCAGATCCTGCAGCGAGGCCGAGACGAAGAAATATTCCTGGCGCAGCCGCAGCTCGCGGCCCGCCGGGCTCTCGTCGTTCGGATAGAGAAACTTGCAGATCGATTCGGCGCGGGCTTCCTCGGCGCTGGCGCCGAGATAGTCGCCGGTATTGAAGACGTCGAGCTTGAGCGGATCGGGCGAGCGCGCCGACCACAGCCGCAGCGCGTTGACGTGCTGGCCGCGCCAGCCCACGATCGGGGTGTCATAGGCGACGGCCTGCACGGTTTCCGCCGGATGCCAGATCGCGCGGTCGCGTCCCTTGGCCTCGACATGCTCAACGCCGCCGCCGAAATGCACGTGATAGACCACTTCCGGCCGCTGGAATTCCCAGGGGTTACCAAAGCCGAGCCATTCGTCCGGATATTCCTGCTGCCAGCCGTCGGTGATGATCTGGCGGAACAGGCCGAAATCATAGCGGATGCCGTAGCCGATGGCGGGGATCGCCAGCGTCGCCATGCTCTCCATGAAGCACGCCGCCAGCCGTCCGAGGCCGCCATTGCCGAGCGCCGCATCCGGCTCGCATTTGCGCAGATCCGACAGGCCGACGCCGAGATCATTGAGTGCCGTCTCGAACACCGGCAACAGCCCCATATTGTTCAGGGCATCGGTGAACAGCCGGCCGACCAGAAATTCCAGGCTGAGATAGTAGACCCGCTTGCGCCCCTCGTCGTAGCTCTGTTTTTCCGTGATCAGCCAGCGGTGCACGATGCGGTCGCGCAGTGCCAGCGCCGCCGCCTTGTACCAGTCGCGCCGGGTCGCCATGCCGGCATCCTTGCCGACGGCCAGCCTGAGCTTGACGAGGATCGCGCTCTTGATCTCGGCCAGCGCCAGTTCGTCGATGGGTTGGCCCGGCACCGGAAAATTCCCTGGGAATGTCTGAATTGGCAAATCGCAAATCCCTGAAGCTCTAAGTCCCGGTCGAATCATACGCGCCTTGCCCTGGGATCGAAACCGCCGGGGGCCTGTTCTGCACTGCGCTGGTATGATTTTATGCAAGGACCGGGCCGAATTGCGGCCTCGGCATGAGCCGCTTTGGTGTTATCATCGGGCTCGCGAGAGCCGATACGCGACCGGATTCGCGATAGCCGAGGGAGAATAGCGCCATGAAATTGATGATCGAAATCGCCGCCGCGGCGCTTTTGGTGGTCTGCATCAGCGCCACCAGCGCGGCCTTCGCCGCCGGCAAGGCCGGCAAGAGCGCCGACGGGCTCGGCTGCTCCTTCAGCGTCGCGAAAAATGCCTTGCCCGCGGCCCGCTGCGCCGCGATCCGCAAACAGTGTGGCGGAAAATTCTATGCCAATTATTGCGGCGACAAGATGCTGTCGGCGATGTGAGTCTGGTGTCGCGCTAATACAAGGGTGGGCAAAGGCGCTTGTTGCGCCGTGCCCACCACAGATCTCAACTAAAAAGACGGTCGGCACGCTTGCGCTTTGCCCACCCTGCCGTGGCGGATACGGTTCAACGGCGCCCGCCCATTTGAGTCGAGATCGACGCAAGGCCCGTGATCGCATCCTGCGTATCGTTGAGATATTTACCCTTGAAGAAGGCCGCATCGATCACCGCAAGAATGGCCGTCATGATCGCAAAAGCCACGATGCCGCGCATGCCGCTTACCTGGTTCAGCTGAAACCGTCTCCCGCGAGAGGCGGGCGTGTGCAGTATCCCCGTCATATGTAAATTGTTTAGCGGCTTTGCGATGTTCTGATCCTCCGCCTTGGAACGAATTAAGAACACTTTAGCAAGTCTTTGATATATCATAGTGATTCGGCGAGTGCCGATACAATATCTAGGGTCTACCCAAAATTCCGAGGACTACATGTCCACCATCGCCTTTGATCAATTCGCGCTCACCCGCATCGCCGACTTCGCCCGTTCGCTGTCGCGGCTGCACCAGGCCTCGCGCCGCAGGATCGTCGATGACGACCAGATCGACCGCGAATTCAACGCGGTCTGCATGTCGGTGTGGGGCTACACCACGGACGATTTCAGCGACGACCTGTTTTCCGGCGAGGACCACGCCTTTCTCGACCGGCTCGACGAAGCGCATGCGCGCATCTTCGCCGCCGAGCAGGGGTACGACCTCGTCGACGACCACGGCATGCTGACGGACTGGTGGGGCTATTGCTGGATGATCCTGGCCGAAAAACGCGGCCTGCTGACGCCGGAAAACCGCGCCGCCGCGCGCGCCGATATCGAGGAGAAATATCTGTCCGCGCCGAACGTGATCGGCGTCATCGTCGGGCGGTGAACGTTTGATCAATTCGTCAAGCCCGGGCATGACGAGTTAATGGCGAGGCCGCTCAATTCACTTCGGCGCGCTTGTCTCTGGTCGAAACCGTCTTCGGCACCGACGTCGCGGGCAGCACGACATCGCGGGCTGTCTCGGGCAGCGGCGCGTTGGCGGCGACCATTTCGGCGCTCACCGGCGCTACTTTCATTTCGCCGAGCCGGGCGCGAACATCGGCGGTGAGGCCGGGATAGGAAGCAACCGGGGTGAATTCGGCGGTCTGGCTGGCGCCGAGCTTGACGCCGGTATAGGCCACCAGGCCTGAGGTGGTGGCGATCACATCACCCGAGCGCAGCGAAGAATCCAGCGTCAGGTCGACCGGGGCGAGACCCGCGGGATCGCGGCCGTTGCA
>JBKJUA010000442.1:0-3957 GCA_046590305.1 Bradyrhizobium sp. | reverse complement strand
CGCTGCAGCCCGGCGGCGGCGCGGGCTTCCGCCTCGCGCAGGGCCGGCAGTTCGGAGGCGCGGATCGCCTGGATGCGGGCGGCCTCGGCTTGCTCGCGGGTGCGCTCGGCCATCTCGCGAACGGTGAGGTCGTGGGTATGGGCGCCTTCCGCGACGTCGGCATTGGCTTCCAGCCAGCGCAGATGGAACAGCATGGCCTCGGCCTTGCGTACCTTGGCGGCGACCTCGCGGTAGCGGATCGCCTGGCGCGCCTGCTTCTTCAACCCGTCGATCTGTCCGGCCAATTGACCGACCACATCCTCGACGCGGGTGAGGTTGGTTTCGGCGGCCCGCAGTCGCAGTTCGGCTTCGTGGCGGCGGGCGTGCAACCCTGCGACACCGGCGGCGTCTTCCAGCACGCGGCGGCGTTGTTCGGGCTTGGCCTGAATGATCTCGCCGATCTTGCCCTGGTGAACCAGCGCCGGCGAACGCGCGCCGGTGGCGGCGTCGGCAAACAGGATCTGAACGTCGCGGGCGCGCACGTCGCGGCCGTTGATGCGGTAGACCGACCCGGCCTCGCGCTCGATCCGGCGCGAGATTTCCAGGATTTCACGGTCGTTCACCGCCGCTGGCGCCGAGCGGTCGGAATTGTCGATCGTCATCACTACTTCGGCATGGTTACGCGACGGACGGTTGCCGGAGCCGGCAAAAATCACCGCGTCCATGTCGGCGGCGCGCAACGATTTGTGCGAGGTTTCGCCCATCGCCCAGCGCAACGCCTCGACCAGATTCGACTTGCCGCAGCCGTTCGGTCCAACGACGCCGGTCAAGCCCGGCTCGATCATGAAGTCGGTGGGTTCGACGAATGATTTGAAACCGTGGAGTCGAAGACGGGTCAGTTTCATTGGACGCGATTCTCTGTTGGCCGGGCGCGAATCTCCCTGCCGGGACAGTACCATAGAAGGCAATGTCGGTGTGTGGCTGAGTCGCGCTCAGGCAACCCTTATGCACCGCGACAATGGCGAGGCCGGGGCCGGAGGGCAACCGCCGCCCCGGGCTTTTCCCAAGGGATTTATGGTGGGTTTTGAACCCAGCTCGGTGTCGTCCCGGCGAACAATTCTTTCACCCTCCAGGGGAGGGTAAGAGATGCCGCCGGTTTAAATCAGCTCTTCAGCAGCGCCTTGATGCGCTTGTCGAATTCCTCAAACGAGGTCGAGCCCTTGACCATTTCGCCATTGATGAAAAAGCTCGGCGTCGATGTGACCTTCAGCACCTCGCTGGCGAACTTCTGGTCGGCGGCGATCTTGTCGAGCAGTGCCTGATCCTTCAGGCAGTCCTCGACCGCCTGCTGGCTCAGCCCGGCCTGCTTGCCGATCCGCATCAGCGTCTCGGTGGTGTTCTTGCTCACCCAGTCGGTCTGCTGCTTGAACAGCATGTCGATGACGGCGAAATATTTGCCGGCATCTTCCTTGGCGATGCAGCGCGCCAGCATCGATCCTGCAGCGGCCTTGATGTCGAGCGGGAATTCGCGGAAAATCCAGCGAATCTTGCCGCTGTCGATGTATTCCGACTTGATCTTCGGAAACACGGTTTCGTGGAAGTTCGCGCAATGCCCGCAGGTCATCGAAGCGTATTCGGTGATCGTCACCGGGGAGGTGGCGGGACCGAGCGCCATGTCCGGCAGCGCCCCCGGCTTGGCGACGTCGGACGCGCTCTGCGCCATCGCGCCGTCGATCAGGCGCAGCGGAGAGAACCCGGCAAGCAGGCTAAGCCCGGTCAGCGACAGGGCGGTGGTGAAGGCGCGGCGCGTGATGATCAAGGGTTTGCTCCCGGATTGGCGCGTTCACGCCCGAAGACACAAGAAACTGTTCGCTAGCTTGAAACGATAATTGTGGCAATGGCGGGCCGCCACTCCGGGCCCCCGCGGCAGCCTCAATTTCGCTTGATCGACGCGCCGAGCCGCGCCAGCGCCGCCCGCAGTTCCTCGTCCTCGACCGCATCGAGGGTTTCGGCGACCTTCGCGACTTCCCCGGCGTCCGGGGCGCGGGAGGCCGCCGGCCGGTCCCGCCGCGACAGCGGCGCCTGCCGCAGCGCCAGCCGGCCGACCGCGCTCCAGCCGAAGAAGCGGTTGACGCGCTGCAGGATCACGTCGGAGGCGTGCTGGATCTCCAGCGCCATCGGCCCTTCCACCCGCAGCACCAGGGTGGCCGGCTCCTGCGGCTGCCCGTCCACCGGCCGCGGCCACTGGATTTTCAGGGGCTGGGAATGCGCGGCGACTTCGGGCCCGGCGATTTCTCCCCAGCGCGTCACCAACTCGCGCGCGGCGAACCCCTGTTTGGCATAGGCGTCGGAAAACACGTCGCCGAGCAGCACGGACAACGGCTTGGCGCTGATCGGACCAGGTTTTGAAAAGCGAGCCATGGGAGTTCCCTGGGTAGTTCCTCAGGCGGCGCGCGGCCGGATGGTCTTGAGGTCGCGGTCGATCTCGCGCCGCCGCTGCATCAGATCATAGTCCATCTGCAGGCCGAGAAAGAAACCTTCAGACAGGCCAAAATAACGTGCGAGCCGCAGGTCGGTGTCGGCGCTGACATCCCGCTTGCCAAGCACGATCTCGTTGATGCGGCGCGGCGCGACGTGAACCGCACGCGCCAGAGCATTTTGGCTGAGGCCCATCGGCTTAAGGAATTCTTCCAGCAGGATTTCGCCGGGGTGAGGATTGGAAAGTAGTCCGCTTTTAGATGTGATAGTCGACGATTTCGACACGTGACGGTCCTCCTTCATCCCACACGAAACAAATGCGCCACTGATCGTTGATTCGGATCGAATGCTGTCCTTGCCGATCGGCCTTTAGCGCCTCAAGGCGATTCCCGGGCGGCACACGAAGATCGCCGAGCACCCGGGCTTGATTCATAAGGCGTAGTTTTCGCAAAGCAACGTTCTGGATGTCTGCCGGCAATTTTCGGCTCCGACGTCCCGACCAGATCAATTCTGCTTCGGAATCAATGAAGCTCTGAATCATGCCGCACTATAACGCAGTGCGTTATAGCTGACAACTCCAAGCTCGCTGGTCATGTCGCGATTCCGATCCTAAAATGCCGCATGGCCGCAACGTCAGCAACCATGAAAAAGAAGCAGGCCGCCGCTGAAGTCGGCGATGGCCGCCCCGTGCTGCTGCTCGCCTGGTATGACCGCCATCGCCGTGTGCTGCCATGGCGGCCCCCGGCCGGCGAGCCGGCCGATCCGTATCGGGTGTGGCTGTCGGAAATCATGCTGCAGCAGACCGGCGTCAAGACCGTCGGGCCTTATTTCGAGAAATTCCTGGCGCGCTGGCCTGAAGTCGACGCGTTGGGCCGCGCATCGCTCGACGATGTGCTGCGGATGTGGGCCGGGCTCGGCTATTATTCCCGCGCCCGCAATCTGCACGCCTGCGCGGTGGCGGTGCTGCGCGATCATGGCGGCATGTTTCCCGATACCGAGGAAGGGTTGCGATCGCTGCCGGGGATCGGGCCCTATACCGCCGCAGCCATCGCGGCGATCGCCTTCGGCCGCCGCACCATGCCGGTTGACGGTAACATCGAGCGCGTGGTGTCGCGGCTGTTCGCGGTAGAGGAACCGCTGCCGCAGGCCAAGCCGCTGATCCAGCAACTGGCGGCGACGCTGCTCGGAGCCGGCGACGAGAAGTCTCGCGCCGGCGACAGCGCGCAGGCGCTGATGGATCTGGGATCCTCGATCTGCACGCCGAAGAAGCCGACCTGTGCGCTGTGTCCCTTGAACGACGATTGCGTGGCGCGGGCGCGCGGCGAACAGGAAACGTATCCGCGCAAGACGCCGAAGAAATCAGGCGCGCTGCGCCGCGGCGCGGCCTTCGTCATCACCCGCGGCGATCAGCTGTTGGTGCGCAGCCGCCCCGAAAAAGGCCTGCTCGGCGGCATGACCGAAGTGCCGGGTTCGGACTGGCTTGCGGGGCAGGTTGACAAG
>JBKJUA010000416.1:0-3680 GCA_046590305.1 Bradyrhizobium sp. | reverse complement strand
TCCTTCGGCACCCGGATTCGCACCGGCAGCCGCTGCACGATCTTGGTGAAGTTGCCGGTGGCATTATCGGGCGGCAGCAGCGTGAACACCGAGCCTGCGGCGGGCGAGATGCTGTCGACGATGCCGGTGAACTTGCGAAAGCCGTAGGCGTCGACCTTGATCGTCACCGGCTGGCCCGGACGGATCCGCTTGAGCTGCGTCTCCTTGAAATTGGCGTCGATGAAGACACTGTTGAGCGGCACCAGATTGCCGAGACGCTGCCCGGCCTGGATGAAGTCGCCGGTGTTGACCATCCGGTTGGAGAAGGTGCCGTCGACCGGCGCGCGCACCGCGGTGAAGTCGAGGTCGCGCTGCGCCTTGGCGAGCGACGACTGCAACTCCACGAGCTGGGCGCGGGCCTCGTTCTGCTGCGCCTTGGTGACCTCGACATTGTCGCGCGCGGCGTCATAGGCGGCCTGCGCCGATTTCACCAAGGCGAGGCCCTGGTCGCGGCCGGCTTCCGAGGTTTCGAAGGTGGCGCGCGAGGCAAATCCCCTGGTGCTCAGTGCCTGCTGACGCTCGAAATCGAGACCGGCCCGCTTCAGGGAAGCTTCCGAGGAAGCGAGCTGCGCCTTGGACTGCTCGGCCGCGCTTTCCATCGCGGCGACCTGGCGCCCGATACGGTCGATGGTGGCCTGCTGGGTCGCGATCTTGCCGCGCGCCGCATCCACCGCGATGCGATAGTCGCCGTCGTCGATCCGGAAAATCACGTCGCCGGTGCGGACCACGACGTTGTCGCCGGGCACGATGGCCGCGATGTGGCCGGACACCCGGGCGCCGAGCGTGGTGTTGTTGGCGCGGACATAGGCGTCGTCGGTGGAAATGTAAAAGCGTCCGACCAGAACGTAATGAACGGCATAGCTGGCCGCGGCGAGCGCGAGCAGCGCGACCATCCCCAACAGCACCAGTTTGCGCACGCCCGATTTCGGCACGGCCGGATCGGCGGCAGCCGGTGCTGCGGCCGGTTTACCGATGATGGGACCAACAGGCGCTTCGGCAGACGTATGAGATTGGGGCTGGTCGGCGGCGGCGGAAACCTCGCGCGAACCGTCCGCCACATCCGGCTCGGGACGAAGGATACGTGCGGCCTGGTCTCTCGCTGCGGCCATCACGGCCTCCCCACTGCAATGTCGCGACGCAGGCGCAGCCGAAAATCAGCTGTTCCGCCTCACCGGGTCCTCAAATAACATTGACCGAACGGTTCGGTCAAGATACATTCGCTTCGTTCGATCCTACAATGCAGTTCCCCATCGCGGCGTTCGCGCGGGGGAAATGTTTCCGAAAAAGATAAACCAATGGTTGCAGCAAAGCCCCCGCCGCTCCAGCTTGTCGGCGACGAGGATTCCTCGAAGCGCCGCCAGATCGTCGACGGCGCGCGCAAGGTCTTCATGGATCTTGGCTTCGACGGCGCCAGCATGGGCGAAATCGCCCGCTCCGCCGGCGTCTCCAAGGGCACGCTGTATGTCTACTTCGCCGACAAGAGCCGGCTGTTCGAAGCCATCGTCGAGGAGGAATCGCTCGAACAGGGCAAGGTGGCGTTCAATTTCGATCCCGAACGCGATGTCACCGCCACGCTGATGGATTTCGGCCAGGCCTATATCCAGCTGCTGTGCCGGCCGGGCGGCGGATCGGCGATCCGGACGGTGATGGCGATCGCCGAGCGGATGCCGGAGGTCGGCCGGCGCTTCTACAACAACGTGGTGGCGCTCACCATCGCCAAGCTCGCCACCTATCTCGAGGCCCATGTGCAATCCGGCGATCTCGACATCGAGGACTGCCAGCTGGCGGCGACGCAGTTCATGCAGATGTGCCAGGCCTCGCTGTTCATGCCCTTCGTGTTCCAGGCAGCACCGGCACCTTCAATAGAGCGCATCGCGGAAGTGGTCGGCAGCGCGACGCGGATGTTTCTGGCGGCGTATCGGGTGAAGCAGGACTGAGGGCGACGTTTCGACGGCGGCGCTGTTCTTCACCCTTCCCTGGAGGGTAACAAAGCGCCTGCGGCCTTGATCAGGCGACTTGCAATGTCGGGCTCTTGATTCTCTCGCCGAGTTCCTGCTCTGCCAAATGCAGATCGTAACGCTTCTGCAGATTGAGCCAGAGATCGGGACCGTTGCCGCACAGCTTGCCGAGCCGCAGCGCCATGCCGGGGGTGACCGGCTGCTTTTCATTCAGCACGTCATACAGCGTCTGACGCGACACGCCGAGCAGTGCGGCGATCTCCGTCTTGGGCCGATCGAGCGCCGGCAAGATTTCCTCACGCAGAAGTTCGCCGGGATGCATCGGCGGCAAGCCTCGCTTCGGGAGCTTTCTGGTCATGGCTCAATCCTCAGTGATAAGCTTCCAGATCGACGCCGATGGCATCGCCTTCGATCCAACCGGAGCTGACCGCATAACGGCCCTTGTCGCGGCCAACGAGCGCATGGAACCGGAACCCCGGCAAATTCATATCCTCCGGCCGCGAGGCGTCGGCGAGCGACCGCAGAATATTCGCAACACGTTTCGCATTCTGCACACTGAGCCGGCGCCCGTCCCCAGTCGCGAAAAAACGTTCGAGGGCCTTGTCCCGGGAAGGAGCGGATCTGTGCCTGACAGCAGCAAAGCCCTTGGCCGCACATTTTCGAGACTCGACAACATGACATCCGGAGACGACAATCTTGCTCTGCCCACCCAGCACCCGCGAGGTCTCCTATGCGAAACGCATCGGCTTTGTTGATCGCCGCCGCTGCCGCCGCGATCGCCGCGCCTTCCGCGCAGGCCGGCGAGCGCGGGCCGGTCCTTATTCCGGTCATTCCGCACGAGTACGGCGTGACTTCGCCCGGCAGGGTTGGATGGTTTCCGTACCGTTGCAGCAATGGGCCTGCCCAAAATTTCTATCATGGCGCTTTCTATCCCGAGGTCCCGGCGCTGCATGACGGCTTCGCCTACCGGTCCTATTACCGCTACACCGCCGACCGCAAGATCCCGAAGACGTATCTGTGCGCGGTCGTGGAGTAGGCAACCGACCGTTCGGCTGCAACAGCGCCACGCCCATCGCTTGACGTCATGCGGCTCAACAATCGTCGCGCGCCATGGAACCAGTGACCTCCGAAATTGTTGCCCACCTGAAATCACCAAGTGACACCAAGATCAGGGATGAATAGGCCATGCGTGTCTGGATCGTCGCATTGTCAGTCCTGGCTATTTTGCCGGGCATCCTCATCGGCGCGGATGCCGCCATTGCCGGCCCAAGCACGACCGCCCGCGCTGCCCCGGCAACTGCTGATCCGGCCACGCTCTCCGACGAAGCAACCCGGGAAACCGAGGACCGGATCGGTCTCGACAAGCGAAAGCGCCGCGACGTGCAGCGCGGGCTGACCCGCCTCGGCTTCGACAGCAGGATCAATGGCAGGTTCGACGAAAAGACCCGTGCCGTCATTGTGCGCTGGCAGGCGGCACGCGACTATCCCGCCACCGGCTTTCTCAACACCCCGCAACATCAGGCGCTGCTCAGCGAGTCCGCCTCCGCGGCGCAGGCGAGCGTCAACGAGCGCCCGGCCCGTCGCCGGGTCAGTGCTCGCCAGCAACGCGGTAGCGGCGGCCCGATCGCCGCGATCGGCGGCGTGGTGGGTGGCGTCGTAGGCGGCGTGTTCGGGCGCCGGTGA
>JBKJUA010000386.1:0-9538 GCA_046590305.1 Bradyrhizobium sp. | reverse complement strand
ATGCCATAGCGTCCACCGCATCCCATCCCAGCGTTCGGTAACGATGGCCAACGCCCCTTCCTCGGGGACAGGATGGGTGAGTCATACGGGTGATTTGCCCTTCGGGAAAAGCGAAATCTTGCCCGACGGGTTATTATGTCGCATCACGTCGGGTTGGCGTGGCAGTCGTCAATTGCAAACCTCGAGGATTCTCGAGGCAGTCGCCATGTCTCCTCTGGCCAGGATAGCCCCCGGTGAGCTGGGAGAGACCAACCTGCAACCTGGCTCGACCGGCCGGCAGCCCTGCATGGTGTAGAGAATTTCGCCCGAGCCTGTGCCTGCCTGGTCGCAGCCGCGGCCTTATGTGCCCCAGCCTTTTCCACCGCAGCCTTCTCCATGGCAGCACGCGCGCCGCTCACATACGCGAAGCTAAAGATCGAATACGGCGACCGCGCGGATCGGCGACGCGGTGCCGTCGCGCCACTTCATCGGCAGGCCGATGAAAGTGAACCGGCCCTGGCCGAGCAGCGCTTCCAGATTGCACAGGCTCTCGATATGGGTGATGTCGAGGTCGAGGCATGCCTTGTGCACCAATGCGTTGACCTTGCCTTCGGGTCCGGGCCGCATCGAGTCGATGCCGAAATGCACGACGCCCTGCCCGGCCAGCCATTCGGTGGCGGCGACATTCACGCCGGAATTGTCCGTCGCATATTCCTTGCGCGGAAAAGTGCGTTCGTGGTGGCCGGTGCAGAGCAGCACGGTGCCACCCTTCGGCACCGCGACGCCGGCTTTCTTCACTGCCACTTCCAGATCGGACGGCGCGATTTCCGCGCGCGGCGCGATGTGGCGCAAGTCGATGCAGATGCCGGGTACGATGCACTTCTCCAGCGGATATTCGTTGATCGGGATTCCCGTCTTGCCGAAATGCCGGGGCGCATCGATATGGGTGCCGGCATGGTCGGGCATCGAAATGAACATCGAGGCCAGCCCATGCACGTTGCCGGGTTCGGCGAAGGATTCCTCGTGGCTCTTCCAGAGCCCGTGCATGACAGGCGGATGGCCGGGATAGCTCGGGGTGCGGTGGTAGAGTTCGCGGCTGAGATCGACAATCTTCACCAACAGCTCCCTTGCAGTGCGGATTTACCGGATCGTCCAGGCTGACGTGAATGCTGGCGCTATTCCGGCGCTGCCGCAAGACGGCGGCGTCGAACCGTCAAGCGTGAAACTTCAGCCCGTCGAGGATCTTGTCGATCACCTTGCGCTCGGCGCGCATCGCGAGGCCGACCAGGTTGAGCTCGGCGCGGATCACGGCGCTGACCGCCGCGCGGTTGGCGGCGTCATGCGTGGTCGTGAACATGTCCTCGGTATAAACCGCGGGCTTCACGTCACGCGCCAACGCGCGTTCGAGCGCGCGGGAAAGCTGCGGCCGGTCGGCGCCATAGATCAGGATCGGCTGGCCGATCAGCGACAGATATGGGGTGCCGGAGCCGTCGGCATAGGGCTCGCCGATGCATTCGGGAAAGGCGGCGGCAATGCCCGAGGTCAGAAACGCCGCTACGTTCAGCTTCTGCCACGCCTCGAGGTCGGCCCGGATCACGACCGCGATCTTGGTGTCGAACTGCATTTGAGAACCCCAGTGTCATTCCGGGCTCGATGCCGCGTATCGCCCCGGAATGACGGTTGTTGATTTAGCCCCTGGCGTCGCAGGCCCAGGCGCGGATCACGCATTCCTTGCCGCCGAATTCATAGCATTTTTTGGTCGCGGCATTGAGCGAACTCGAAATCTTCGGCTTGATCGCATAGCCGTGAGCGCCGCAGGGGTTGGCCATATCGACCGCCAAGGCCGCGCAGGCGCGCTTCATGGTCACCGCCTTGCATTCGCCCTTGCACTGCTTCAGCGCCGCGGCACGGGCGGCGGCTTCGGCCGGATAGTCATAGGCCTGGCCATAGGCGCCGCACTTGCCGACCGCGAACGCGCCCGCTGCCCATGACGGCGTGGCGAACAGCCCGAGCAGCGTGAAAATCGCGGCAACAAAGATCGCGCGGCGGTGCGCGGCGTCAAAAAACGTCAAAATCCCCTCCCCCGAGGCCTGGCCGCGGGAATCTACCTCAGGGGACGTTTCGACTTGGTGAACGGAGGATTGAATTTGCGGGGTTGGCGGGGTGGGCAATCACCGCCGCTGCGCCTCTTCCAGCGCCTGCGGAGTGTCGATGTCGAGGAATGCGCCGTGGCCTTCGACCGGGACTTCGGCCACCGCCTCGCTGTGTTTGGCGATCAAATGGCGGGCGCCGACGTCGCCGTCCAGCGTCATCAATTCATTGAAGAAGCGGCGCGACCACAGCACCGGATTGCCGCGCCTGCCGTCGCTGACGGGCACCGCGATCAGGCTGCCGCGATCCGGCGCAAAAGTCTCGATCAGCCGGTCGATCAAATCCGCCGAGATCAGCGGCATGTCACCGAGACAGACCACCGCGCCGTCGGCATTTTGTGGCACCGCCGCGATGCCTGATTTGACCGAACTGGCGAGCCCCTCGGCGAAATCCGGATTGCGCACGAACCTCACGTTCAGGCCGCTCAATGCCTGCTCGACCTGCGCAGCCTGATGGCCGGTCACGACCACGACGCCGGAGGCCTTCGAAGCCAGCGCCTGCTCGGTCACGATCCGCACCAGGGTCTTGCCGCCGAGTTCGGCCAACAGCTTGTTGGGACCGCCCATCCGGGTGGAGCGTCCGGCGGCGAGAATGATCGCGGCGACGTTACGGTTGCCCTCGGATCCGACTGGCGTGCGCGGCTGCGGCCGGGTCACGATTTCCATCAGGAGACCGCCGACGCCCATGCCGGTGAGTTCGGCGCGGGTGACCTTGAGGCCGGCCAGCAGGCGCATCAGCACCCAGTCGAACCCGTTCTCGACCGGCGAGCGCGCGCAGCCGGGCGCGCCCAGCACCGGCACGCCGCCGGCATTGCCGATCAACAGGAGATTGCCGGGATCAACCGGCATGCCGAAATGCTCGATCGAACCGCCGATGCCGGTGATGGCAGCCGGAATCACGTCGCGCCGGTCGGCAATCGCGGAGGCGCCGAACACGATCACCAGCTCGGCGCCGAGCCCGAGCAATTCCCTGATCGAGGCCGCCAACGCCGCCTCGTCATGCGGCACGCGGCGCTCGGCCATGATGGTGGCGCCGGCCGGCGCCAGCCGTTCCGCCGTGACCCGCAACGTCTTCTCGATCACCTTCGGCGCCAATCCCGGCAACAGCGTCGAGACGATGCCGACGCGTTTTATCACATAGGGCGCGACAAGCAGCCCGCCGCCGCTGGCCGCCGCTACGGCAGCGTCCCGCAGCGTGCCTTCGACGCCGAATGGAATGATCTTGACGGTGGCGATCATCTCGCCCTCGACCACCGGCTTGAAGGCGGCGAGCGTGGCAAAGGTGATGGCTTCATCGACGGCGTTGATGCGGTCGACCCTGGTGCGGTCCACCACCAGCACGCCGGCCCTGGCGGCAAACAGATTGGCGCGGCCGGTGAAGGCGCGCTCGACATTGACGCCATCGCCGGCGACGGCCTGCGCGATGCTGGCGGCGGCGACGTCTTCGGAGACGTCGCCCGGTTCCAGCCGCACCACCACGATTTCCCTGACGTCCGCTTTATCGAGAGCCGCCACCTCAACGGGACCGATCGTGGTGCCCTTCTTCAGCACCAGGGATCCCTGACGCAGCGTATGGACCGTGACGCCGCCGACCGCGTCGGCCGGACTGGCGGGACCGAACTTCATGCCGCCTGTTCTTTTTCTTGTGTCGGCAGCCGCAGCTGCGCGGTGATCTCGGCCATGATGGAGACCGCGATCTCCGACGGCGACACCGCGCCGATTGCAAGCCCGATCGGCGCGTGAATGCGGGCGATATCGCTGTCCTTGGCGCCCTGCGCCTTCAGCCGCTCGCCGCGTTTGGCGTGGGTCTTTCGCGAACCCAGCGCGCCGATATAGAAACAGTCGCGTGCGAAAGCGTGCAGCAGCGCCGGATCGTCGATCTTCGGATCATGCGTCAGCGCCACGAACGCCGTGTAATGATCGATGTTGAGCGGCGGCAGCGCCACGTCAGGCCATTCCGCGATCAGGGGTACATCCGGAAAACGCTCCGGGCTGGCAAAGGCAGTGCGCGGATCCACCACCGTCACATCATAGTCGAGCGAGCGCGCCAGCGGCGCCAGCGCCTGGCTGATATGGACCGCGCCGACGATCACGAGCTTTGCGGTCGGCGCATAGACATTGAGAAACAGTTTTTTGCCGCCGGCTTCGATGGTGCCGCTCTTGCCCATGCGCAGCTGCTTTGCCAGTTCTGATCGCAGCGGATCGCCTGATATATCGGCGGCCTTGACCAGCCGCTGCTCGCCAGTGTCGGTATCGGTGACGACAATGACCGGCCGGCGCGCGGCGCGCTCGACATTGACGGCCTTGAGGGTTTCGAGCTTCACGACTGGCCCACTTTCTCGACGAACACCCGGATGGTGCCGCCGCAGGACAGCCCGACATTCCAGGCGGTCTCGTCGGCGACGCCGAACTCCAGCATCTTCGGCTTGCCGCTGGCGATCACGTCGAGCGCCTCGGTGACCACGGCGCCCTCGACGCAACCGCCGGACACCGAGCCGAGAAAGGTGCCGTCATCGTTGATGACGAGGCTTGAGCCCGCGGGCCGCGGCGCCGAGCCCCAGGTCTCCACCACGGTCGCCAGCGCCACGCCATGGCCGGCGGCCTGCCAGTCCTCAGCCGCTTTCAAGATATCTTCGTCGCGATTGAGCATGGGAGCCTCTTTCAAGCTGCAGACCTGATCAGGCTGCGGTGGTGCGGCGGCGGTGCCGAGGACAACGCCGCGATCAGTCCCTCGATCGAACTCAAATTATGTACCGGACGGAATTCGTCAACATGCGGCAGCATCATTTTGATACCCTGCGCCTTGGCCTCGAAGCCGCCGAAGCGCAGCAGGGGGTTGAGCCAGATCAGGCGGCGGCAGGATCTATGCAGCCGGTCCATCTCGAATGCCAGCCTGGCATCGGCCTCGCGTTCCAGTCCGTCGGAGATCAAGAGCACGATTGCGCCCTGCCCGAGCACGCGGCGGCCCCATAATTTGTTGAAGGCGTGCAGCGAGGTGCCGATCCTTGTGCCGCCGGCCCAGTCCTCCACCGTCGACGAACAGGCCGCCAGCGCCTCGTCGGGATCGCGCGCCCGCAAGCTCCGCGTCACATTGGTCAGCCGGGTGCCGAACAGGAACACCGAGACGCGCTTGCGGGCGTCGGTGATGGCATGCAGGAAATGCAGGAACAGCCGCGTATACTCGCTCATCGAGCCCGATATATCGAGCAGCGCCACGATCGGCGCCGGCTTGTCGATCCGCCCGAGCCTGTGGATGTCGATGATGTCGCCGCCGGTGCGCAACGACCCGCGCAAGGTGCGACGCATGTCGATCCGGAGGCCCCTGATATCGGGCTGGTAGCGGCGGGTGCGCAACTCGGCCTGCGGCAGCCGCATCTGCGCAATGGCGCGGGTGACCTGCGCGATTTCGGCCGCGCTCATCTGCGCGAAATCCTTTTTCTGCAGGATTTCCTTGTCGGACACCGACAGCCGCAGTTCCTGCTCCTGGGCCTGCGGCATCTCGGTGGTCTGCGGCTGCGACAACGCCTCCTGGACCCGTCGCGACGCCGGCGGCGGTTTCTTTTTGGCGTGATCCGGCAGCGGCACCGAATCCAGCATGTGCTTCCACTCCTCGGCGGCGCGGAAGAACAGGTCGAATGCCTGCGCGAAAATCAGCGCATGCTCGTGGCGCTTGACGAAGATGGCCTCCAGCGTGGTGAACACGTCGGCGCGGTTGCCGATCTCGATCACCTGCAGCGCGTTCAGCGCATCGATCACCGCGCCGGGCCCGACCGGAATCCCCGCGGCGCGCAACGCCCGGGCGAAGCCGACGACGTTGTCGGCCATTTGGCCGGTGGGGGGATCGAGATGATTGATGGCCATCGGGATCGTCACTCTCTCATACCACCGGTGCGCTCCCTCTCCCGCCCTTGCGGGGGAGGGTCGGGGTGGGGGCTGCCTCAGCGAGCACACTGTTCGATGCAGTCGCTGTGTGAGCCAGTACAAACGTTCATCGTCTGAGCAACCGGAGAGAGCCCCCACCCCGGCCCGCCCCCGCAAGAGCGGGAGAGGGGGCGCACTGCCGTTGCCGCACAAGCCAGGCCTAGTTCTCGCTCGTCGCTTCCTTCAAGACCTTCTGCAGGCCGTCGCCCTGCATCCGCGCGATGTCGTCCTGGTATTTCAACAGTGCGCCGAGGGTGTCGCCGACCACTTGAGGGGTCAGCGAACGCGCGTCGAGTTCGGTCAGCGCGGTGGCCCAGTCGATGGTTTCGGCGACGCCGGGCGACTTGTAGAAATCCTGGCTGCGCAGCGCCTGCACGAAGCGGACGACCTGCTGCGACAGCTTTGCGGAGATGCCGGGCACCCGTGACTTGACGATCGCCAGCTCGCGTTCGGCGTTGGGATAATCCACCCAGTGATAGAGGCAGCGGCGCTTTAAGGCGTCGTGAATCTCGCGGGTGCGGTTCGAGGTGATGATGACGATCGGCGGAGTCGGGGCCTTGATGGTGCCGAATTCGGGGATCGTGACCTGGAAGTCCGAGAGAATTTCCAGCAAATACGCCTCGAACGCCTCGTCGGCGCGGTCGAGTTCGTCGATCAGCAGCACCTTTGGGCCGGCCACATCGGGCTCCAGCGCCTGCAACAGCGGCCGCTTGATCAGATAGCGTTCGGCGAAGATATCGCTTGAAAGCTGATCGCGGTCGGTATCCCCGGCGGCTTCGGCGAGCCGGATCGCGATCATCTGCGCGGCGCTGTTCCACTCATAGACCGACGACGCGACGTCGAGGCCTTCGTAGCATTGCAGCCGGATCAGCTTGCGACCCAGCGCCGCCGACAACACTTTTGCAATTTCAGTCTTGCCGACGCCGGCCTCGCCTTCGAGGAACAGCGGCCGGCCCATCCGCAGCGCGAGATAGGTCACCGTCGCCAGCGAACGCTCCGCGAGATAGCCGCGCGAGGTCAGGAGTTCGAGCATCGCATCGACGGAGGTGGGGAGCGCCGATGCGGTCATGAGAACGCCAGTCGTAATTCGCAGGGAATCGGCCAAGGAGTCGGCCAAGGGGTCGGCAATGTCAGGCTTTGCCGGTCGCGGCTTCGACGGCCCGGCGCGCCAGCACCGCGATCAGATGGGCACGATATTCGGCACTGCCGTGCAGGTCGCCGTTCAAGCCATCCGCGGGCACCGTCATGCCGTCGAGCGCCTTGTGCGAGAAGCGCTTCTTCAGGGCTTCCTCGAACGAGGTGACACGGAACACGCCTTCGGAGCCGGCGCCGGTGACGGCGACGCGGACATCCGACGGACGCTTGGCGACGAACACCCCGACCAGCGCGTAGCGCGAGGCCTGGTTGCGGAACTTGATGTAGGCGGCTTTCTTCGGCACCGGGAACATCACCTTGGTGATGATCTCGTCGCTCTACAGCGAGGTCGTGAACAGGCCCTGGAAGAATTCTTCCGGCTTCAGGCGGCGCTTGTTGGTGACGATGGTGGCGCCGAGTGCCAGACACGCCGCGGGATAATCGGCGGTCGGATCGTTGTTGGCGAGCGACCCGCCGATGGTGCCCTTGTGGCGCACTGCGGGATCGCCGATCAGTCCGGCCAGTTCGGCCAGCGCCGGGATCGCCTCGCCGACAATGGCCGATGTCGCGACCGTGTTGTGGGTGGCGGTGGCGCCGATCACCAGCGAGCGGCCCTTCATCTCGATGCCATCAAGCCCCTCGATATGGCTGAGGTCGACCAGATGCGGCGGACTGGCGAGCCGCTGCTTCATGACCGGCAGCAGCGTATGGCCGCCGGCGATCACCTTGGCGTCTTCATTCTTCAGCAGGAGGTTGGCGGCCTGCCGAACCGTCGCCGGACGATGATACTTGAATTCGTACATGAGAGTTTCCTGATCGCCGTGCGGGACGTGCGTTACGCGAGGTCGGATTTGGCCATCGCCTTGGCGCCGGCCGCGATCGACAGAACGATGTTCTGATAGCCGGTGCAGCGGCACAGATTGCCTTCGAGCTCTTCGCGGATGGTGTGGTCGCTCAAGTCGTTGCCCTTGCGGTGCACGAGGTCGACCGCGGTCATGATCATGCCGGGGGTGCAGAAGCCGCATTGCAGGCCGTGGTGCTCGCGGAAGGCCTCCTGCATCGGATGCAGCGGCGCGCCGTCGGCGGCCAGGCCTTCGATGGTCTTGACCTCATGGCCGTCGGCCATCACCGCCAGCATGGTGCAGGCCTTGACCGCCTTGCCGTCGAGATGCACGACGCAGGCGCCGCATTGCGAGGTGTCGCAGCCGACATGGGTACCGGTCAGGCGCAGATTCTCGCGCAAAAACTGCACCAGCAGGGTGCGGGGGTCGATATTGGCGTTGACGGGATTGCCGTTCACAATAAGGGAGATCTTGGCCATTCAGCACTCTCTTCATCTGCGCTGCTGCATTGCACAGCGGCGCAGTCATTAAAATCATTCCAAAGCCATAATATGGGCCATCCCGGCAATGAGCAACCTCACCTTGGGCATGGCCTGATATGACTTGCCGGACTTTCCGTATTCCTTTCGGGAGCACAATGCACTTCACTCCCCTCCCTCCACGCGCTCTTGCGCGTGGTGGGGTCCGAGGCGAGCGAAGCTCGCTCTCGAGGGGTCGGGGGTGGGGGGTAGCGCGGCGTACACCGAAACATCGGTCCCAGCCGATAGACCCCCCACCCCCGACCCCTCCCCGCCGCTTCGCGGGTGGAGGGGGAAGAAAGCGCGCTCTAGCCCTGCACCGCCTTGGCGAAATTGGCGAAAAATTCATCGGCCAGCTTCTTGGCCGATCCGTTGATCAGCCGCTGGCCGAGCTGGGCCAGCTTGCCGCCGATCTGCGCCTCGACATTATAGGTCAGCAGCGTGCCGCCGTCCTTATCGGACAGCGCCACCGTGGCGCCACCCTTGGCGAAACCGGCAACTCCGCCCTCGCCTTCGCCCGAGATCCGGTAGCCGTTCGGGGGGTCGAGATCGCTCAGCGTCACCCGGCCCTTGAAGCGGGCCGAAACCGGGCCGACCTTCATCTTGGCGACCGCCCGAAACCCGTTGTCCTCGGTTTTCTCCAGTTCCTCGCAGCCGGGGATGCAGGCCTTCAGCACTTCCGGGTCGTTCAATTTGGTCCACACGGCCTCGCGCGGCGCCGCAAGCTGGACTTCGCCGTTCATCGTCATGGCCATCTTGGAGTCTCCTGGATCGCTTCGCCCGCTATCCCCCAAGTAAAGCACGGCAGGCCCAAAAGGAAGGGCGGGATGGCGGTGAGCGATGCATATTCGCAACGCAGCAGACTTGTCAGGTCGGACTTGCGCCGATGCTTTGGGATTGGCAGAGGGAGGCTGGAAATGGTTAGGTCGCGCCACGTGACGAGGAATCCAAGATGCCAATGATCGATGCCGACGGTTGCCTGCTCAACGTGTCA
>JBKJUA010000343.1:0-3007 GCA_046590305.1 Bradyrhizobium sp. | reverse complement strand
GAAAACGTCAGCAGCACGTCGACCTCGTCGAACATTTTCGCCAGCGCCTTGCGGGCGCGGTTGGCGACGCTGCGCGCCGCGTCGTAGTCGGCGGGCGGAATCCCCACACTTTCATCGAGCCGTCCGCGCAGCAGCGGTGGCATGTCGGCGTGACGTGTGCGGTATTCCCAGGCCAGCGCCCGGTGCGCTTCGAAATCCTGCAGGGTGGGATGAATCCGCCACGCCTCTCCGACGATGTCGGGCAAGGTCAGTTCGCGCACGCTCGACCCGGCGCGTTCCGCAGCTTTGGTTGCGATCCGCAACGCCTCGGCACCCGACGCTTCCGGCGCGCCGGCAAAATCCTGCGTCACCACACCGATGCGCGGCGTCTCGATGGCGCCGCCAGGCCTCAGTTCGACCCTGCCGGTCATGGCCGACAGTCCCTGCGCCAGATCTTCGATCCCGGCGGCGAACAGCCCGACCGTATCCAGCGTCCACGAAAAACATTTCACGCCGACCGTCGGCAGCATCCGGAACGACGGCTTGATCGCGGCGACGCCGCAGAACGAGGCCGGCCGGATCACCGAGCCGCCGGTCTGCGTGCCCAGCGCCAGCGGAATCATGCCCGCCGCGACCGCCGCTGCCGATCCCGATGACGATCCACCCGGGGTATGATCCGTATTGCGCGGATTAAGGGTAACCGTCGGATCAACCGAAGCAAACGCCGTCGTTGTGGTCTTGCCGGCGATGGTTGCCCCGGCCTGCTTCAGCAACATGACAACCGAGGCATCCGCCCTTGGCCGAAATCCGCGGTAGATCGGCGATCCCATCGCGGTTGGAAGATCCGCGGTATCGATGATGTCCTTGATCCCGACGGCGATACCGCGCAACGGGCCGGCTTCTTGCGCGCGAGGGTTTTCAGTCCGGCAAACGAAGGCGCCGATGGGCTTGTCATGGATATCGATGGCCTCGACCGACTGCGCGATGGCAGCGTCGGCGGAAAGCTCGCCGGAGTCGATACGGCGCTGGAGATCGGCGAGCGAGATCATAGGCGTTATTTCCTGTGAAAGACCATTGCTTTTACGGAGCGCGTGCGGATGGGGCAAGACGCGCAAGCAGGCCCCACGCGTGCAAATTCCGTTGCCCGCCTCCCCGGGTTGATCCATGTTGCCCGCTTGGGGGAAACCGTGGACGTCAAAACCTCAATCACCAACAACCTCACCGATGCCGAGCGGATCGACCGGCTGCGGCTGATCCGTTCCGAAAATGTCGGGCCGCGCACCTTTCGTTCGTTGCTCAATCATTTCGGCAGCCCCCGCGTCGCGCTGCAGCGGCTGCCTGATCTCGCACGACGCGGCGGAGCCGATCGTCCGGGGCGTATCTGCAGCGAGGAGGATGCGGGCGCCGAACTGGCGGCGAGCCAACGCATCGGCGTCAGCCTTTTGACGCCGGATGAAGCCGGCTATCCGCCGCGGCTGGCCACGCTGGACGATGCCCCGCCGCTACTCGGCGTGCGTGGCGCGCAGGATGCGCTGATGCGGCCGATGCTGGCGATCGTCGGCTCGCGCAACGCCTCCGGCGCCGGGCTGAAGTTCGCCGGCACGCTGGCGCGCGATCTCAGCGAGGCAGGCTTTGTCATCGTGTCGGGGCTGGCGCGCGGCATCGACCAGGCCGCGCATCGTGCCAGTCTTGCGGGCGGCACCGTGGCGGTACTGGCCGGCGGGCATGACCGGATCTATCCGCCCGAGCATGAAGACCTGTTGGCGTCGTTGCTGGAATCCGGCGGGGCTGCGATTTCCGAAATGCCGCTTGGGCATGTGCCGCGCGCCCGCGATTTTCCGCGGCGCAACCGGCTGATCTCTGGGTCGGCGCTCGGCGTCGTCGTGGTCGAGGCAGCACTTCGCTCGGGATCGTTGATCACCGCGCGGATCGCCGCCGAACAGGGCCGCGAGGTGTTCGCGGTGCCGGGCTCGCCGCTCGACCCGCGCGCTGCCGGCACCAACGACCTGATCAAGCAGGGCGCGACGCTGACCACCGAAGCGGCCGATGTGATCAGCGCGGTCGAGCCGATCATGGGGCGGCCGCTCGCCGTGCGCGAGCCGGATGACGAGCCGCTCGACGTCGAAGCCGATGCGGGCGACCGCGCCCGCATCACCGCCCTGCTCGGGCCGGCGCCGGTGCTGCTCGATGATTTGATCCGGATGGCCGGCGCCTCGCCGGCGGCGGTTCGAGCCGTGCTGCTGGAGCTCGAACTCGCTGGCCGCCTGGAGCGCCACGGCGGCGGGCTGGTGTCGATGATCTGAGCCCGGATATCAGCGATAGATCGGCGCGCCTGCCGGCGTCCCCGCCGCGCCTCCCCTCACGACAACTTCCGCCTGCTGCGCAACCTCACCCGCTCCTCGGCTTCCAGCTGCGCCATTTCCAGCAGACGCACCAGCTGCCGAGCTTGTGGCGCCGCGCCAGCAGGGCCAGTTCGGCGACGCTTTCCGCGATGAAGCTCGCGGCCTCGTCCGGCCCGCCATCTCCCGGCAAATCATCGGTTGGCGGGCCCCCGCCCCTGCCCGGGGCCAGGCGCGTCCGCTGGCGTCTGTCCTGGTCAAAAATCCACATCCCATCCCGAGTATCGTCACAAGATACACCCTCCAGGAGCGCAACTACAGGACGCAAATTGCAACTCCCCTGATACTTTGGCGGGTCTTTTTCGGCCCCTTTCCCCATCAGGCCATTTGACAGGGGCGGCCTCACCACCCATGTTCGCTTTCGAAACGCCGACGCGAGTCTCGCGGAACCGGCCTTTAATTTTCCCGTAAGCCATTGGAATGACATGAATATCGTCATTGTCGAGTCGCCGGCGAAAGCCAAGACGATCAACAAATATTTGGGCGCCTCCTACGAGGTTCTGGCCTCCTTCGGCCATGTCCGCGATCTTCCGGCCAAGAACGGATCGGTCGATCCGGAGGCCAACTTCCAGATGATTTGGGAGATCGACCCCAAGGCGGCCGGCCGGCTCAACGACATCGCCAAGGCG
>JBKJUA010000277.1:0-4003 GCA_046590305.1 Bradyrhizobium sp. | reverse complement strand
GTCGGTGCCGTTCTTGAAGCCGACCGCGCAGGAGAGCCCGGAAGCCAATTCACGATGGATCTGGCTTTCCGTGGTTCGCGCGCCGATCGCCGCCCACGCCACCAGATCGGCGATGTATTGCGGCGTCGTCATGTCGAGGAATTCGGTGCCGGCCGGCAGACCGAGATTGTTCACCGCCAACAGCACGTTGCGGGCGAGACGCAGGCCGCGGTTGATGTCGAAGCTGCCATCGAGGCCGGGATCGTTGATCAATCCCTTCCAGCCGACCGTCGTGCGCGGCTTCTCGAAATAGACGCGCATCACGATCTCGAGGCGGTCGGCCAGCCGCTCGCGCAGGGCGACGAGGCGCTCGGCGTACTCTACGGCCGCGGCGGGATCGTGTACCGAACAGGGGCCGACAACGACCAAAAGGCGGTCATCGGTTCCGTTCAGGATCGCGTGGATGGCGTTGCGCGCCGCCATCACGATCCGCGTCGCGGTCAAGGTGCGCGGTATCTCGCGCGTGACCTCTTGCGGCGTCGACAGTTCTTTCAGTTCGTTGATACGAAGATCGTCGGTGGTGCTCAACACGGCGTGGCTCCTTGTTTTGGAGAACCTGCCGGCCAATAAAAAAGCCGCCAGGGTCTGGCGGCTGTTCGGACTTCCTGCTGCAATTCTCTAGATTGAGCGTGATCCTCCCACCGCCAGCGAGCTGTCGAAGCTAAAATACCAATAGTTGCTGGCGGCGATCGTGATCATGGGCGCTCTCATAGCGCATGTCTTTTGCCTTGTCATCCACAAATCGGCGGCTCCGATCCGGGCTCCACCGTGGTTCAACCCTGATTTAACCCTGGCTCGGTACCGAGAATCCCTCCGCCGTAGTGCGTATGCGATTGCGGCCGAGAATGTAGATCGACGTCGTCGCCACCAGCAGCGCGGCGCCGATCAGGACGGAGATGAGGCCGATCGGTACCAGGACCTGCGCAGGGTTGCGGTCGGGATTGACGAACCATTGGTGGATCGACGTCAGCACGAAGGCGAGGCCGGCAAATCCGGCGCCGCCGCCCAGCACCAGCAGCGCCCACATCTGGCGTAACTGGCTGAGCCGTTCGCGCGCAACCTCGGTGCGCGGCGCGTGATGACGGCCGACCCGCCACACCAGCCGTATCGCAAGGCCGATCGTGCCGAAGCCGATCAGCAGACTGGTAGCACCCAGCATAAACCGGGTCGAGGACACCAGGTCCGGATTTTGCTGCAGCGTGAGCAGCGGGAAATCGAATGCGGCGTGCAGTGTCAGCGGTGCCAGCAGCACCAATGTCCAGCTGGATATCCGCGCCCAGTCACGGTTGTGCCGGTTCGCACCGAGCGCCGTGCCGGATCGCGCGATGGCGAGATAGGCGCCGGCGATGATGCCGAGCGCGCCATGGAACGGTACGGTAAGGACGCTGCGCAGCGCCGCCAGCGACTTCCATATCTCCTGATGCTGGATGAGGTAGGCCAGGTTTTCGTAGGCGGCAAAGCCGAGGCCGGCGGCGGCGCCATAGACCACGGGATCCATCGGGTCGGCGCCCGGCCGGCGCCGTGTCGAAACCACGAGGATGACGAGAATTTTGACGATCTCCTCGGGCGCGGCAATCCCGAGGATCGCATGCAGCGCCTGTGCGAGCCAGGGGTGGTCCGGAACCGCGAACAGCGACGTCAGCGGCTTCCGCACCACGCCGAGCAGCGAAATGCTGGCGGCGCCGAGCAGAAACGCGGTCCAGACCCTGGCGGGCGGGCCGGGCCGTTCGCCGGCGGCGATCACCAGCCAAAGGATCAGGAGCGCCGGCGCGGTTGCCGCGGTGCCGATAACGGTGGGGAGGGCTTCGAGGAGGAGCATCAGGACGACAGATATGGCATTTTTCGGAGCTATCCGCTCCCGGAAATTCACAAGTGCGACAGCAAGCAGCAGGCCCTGGCCTACCCTCGACCTGCGCGGCCCGACGTCACCGTCAGCAGCCGCGACAGATGTTCTTCAGCCGCGCGTTCATCAGGGCGTCTTCGGCGCTGATCGTATCGACGTATTTGCCGTCGTCGGTCTTCGACACCGGGAGTTTGGCCGGGGTCGCGGCGAGGGGTCTTGCCATCGCTGGTTTGTCGGCGGCGGGGCGCGGCGCGGCCTTGTCGTAGCAGGCCAGCCGCGCGGTGGCATCGGCGATCCCTTTGCAATCACCGGTCTGGGCGATGGCATTCTGGGAAAGCGCGCAAATTGCGGCGGCGATGGCGATGAGTTTCATTTGGTTACCTTTTGGCCGGATGTCGGCCCTGAGCGCCGGCGCACCCGGCAGGCAGCGACGATTGAGTCAAATCAGGTCGTTTCGAGTATGCCCTAGGCAAGTGCCCGTATTCGTGCGCGGTGTCCATCGGTGATTTGGTGCGAAACGAGGCGGGCGAGATCAGCCCGCCAGCAGGCGACGGCAGGCGTCCACGAAGACCTCGGCGCCGGTGACGATGTCGGCGTCCGCGGTGTTCTCGGTCCAGTGATGGCTGATGCCGCCGATCGAAGGCACGAACAGCATGGCCGCCGGCATAATGGTGGCGAGCACCTGGGCGTCGTGACCGGCGCCCGAGGGCATGCGGATCGATCTGCCGCCGGCAAAGGCGGCGCTGGCCGCTTCGATGGCCCGCTGGAAGCCTGCATTCATCAAAGCGGGGGCGCCGGTACGAAGTCGCTCCACGGCTACCGTGCAGCGGCCTTGCGCGCTGGCCTCAGCGGCCATGTCGCGCAGCAGAGTTTCGAGGCGATCGATCACAGCGGGGTCATCGTCGCGCATCTGGAACAGCATTTCCGCGCGTCCAGGAATGATGCTGGGTGCGCCGGGATCGAGCACGATGCGGCCGGTGGTCCATACCGTGCGGGGTCCGCATGAGGTGGGAAACCGGTCGTCGATGCCGACGCAGAATCTCGCCAGCGCCAGCCCGGCATCCTTGCGGACGTCCATCCGCGTGGTGCCGGCATGATTTTGCTCGCCCTCGAACGTGATCCGGTACTGCCAGATCCCGACGATGGAAGTAACGATTCCGATCGCGAGGCCGCCGCTTTCGAGCGTCCGGCCCTGTTCGATATGCGCCTCGAGATAACCGATATGGCGGCCGCGTTCAGCCGTGGCGCGGGGCCGGCCGGCAAGCCCGACCTCGCGCAGGGCATCGCGCATGGTTTGTCCGCTGCTGCGGTCGCGTGCCGCGTCGATGTCGGCCTCGGTCAGCGCACCGACATAGGACCTCGAGCCGAGGAACGAACCGAAATGTCCTTCCTCGTCGCACCACGATGCAACTTCGACGGCGCCAGTGGCGCCCGGATCGGCATTGATCACGCGGGCCGCTTCCAGCGCGTAGACGACGCCGAGCGGCCCATCGAGCCAGCCGGCGTAATTCTGGCTTTCGAGATGGGAGCCCGCCAGCAGTTTCGGGCCGGATTTCGGGCTGGTGCCGAGCAAATTGCCGATGCCGTCGATCCCGGCGTGAAGCCCCGCCTCGGGAAGCCGCTGCGCCAGCCATTGCAGCGAGTGCATATGCGGCTCCGAGAAGGTCGGCTTGTGAACGCCGGTCTTGTAGGCGCCGATGGCACGGAGCGCACGGAGATCGCCAAGGACTCGGGTTCCGTCAAACTGTGAGCGATTTTCGGGCAATGGCTGGCTCTTCTTGTTGTGTCGGAATGCTGCGAGCAGCAAGGAAAGATAGCAAGTTCCGGATTCAACTTTCAAACGGCAAGACGACGCAAGTCGCATTGCTCAAACTCTCGACGTCGTCCGTGCGTAGTGCGCAATTACGCACCAGGCAAGGACGACGGATGAGGGATTCCGTTTTCAGAAGGCAAACATGACTTCGCGATCTCGCGACGCGATGCGTCCGAGGTTTGCTTTTCAACTTCACGCCCTCTCCAGTCAGAGGGCGCAGGGAAAGCCGGATGCGCGCTGGCACCCGCGGTCTCGTGTGCAAGTAAAGTGGTAGAAACGCACACGAGCATACAGGTCCAGCGGAAACA
>JBKJUA010000105.1:0-7839 GCA_046590305.1 Bradyrhizobium sp. | reverse complement strand
CGCCGCTTGATCAGCGCCATCAAATCGTTGGAGCCCGGCGGCGGCCGGCTCGACCAGAATTTTTGCCACTCTTCTTCCGCCGCGCGCAGTGCAAAGGACGACGACGGCATCACGAAGGGCCCACGGGCCACCGACACCACCCTGCCCTCGAAGATCTGGATCAGCCAGGCGATCGGACCGACCTCGAGGAGGAAGGTGGTATTTAGATACCGTCCGCGCCGGACCAGCGCTTCATCCGCATTGACCCGCGCCTCGAGCGTCTCGATCATCGTCTCGATCATCCCGGCCTCTCCCCGACTTGCGAAATCCCGGCGCGCTGCCGCGTCCCGCCGATTGTTCGTTTGATCAGGAAATTGGCCGCGCCGTCAATCGGTTACAGCCAGGCACAGACCAGCAGCAAATTGGCCGCGGAGGCCGCCAGCAGCGCGACGGTGAGCGTGACATGCACGCGTTCGCAGGAGGTTTGCAGGGTCATCTTCATGGCCCGCAAAACATCCGGCGATTCTACCCCGGGAGTCTCGCACGATATTTTCGCGGGGATTCAGGACTCGTTTACGACTCAGGGACTCCCGCCCGAACTGGCCGATTCTCCGCCAACCGGGTCTGCGGCGGCTTTCCGGTCGCGGGTGAACCATCCCCAAGCCCACCAAAGATCCACGCCAGAACCCTGCCTGACCCCGGTGCGCGAGGGGTCGACTGCCCGGCCAAAATTCATGAGTTCATCGTCCGCCACGGGGCGGCGCGCCATCCGTTCACAGCCCTGAAAGGGCCTCGACCGATGGCGTAGCCACCGTCAGCGAGGCCTGATCACCGGTCCACGCCACGCAAACCTTCTTGCGGTGCAGTCCCCTGATGGCGCCGGTCACCTTGAGTACCGTACCGGCCGCGCAGGAAGGGGCCTGCACGTAGGCGACCTCATAGGGAGCAAGCACAAGGGGTTCGGATTTCAGGACGGTCTGGGCGACGCAAGGCGCCGAAACGGCCGATAAAGCAAGTCCTAACAGAAAAACACGCATGTTCGTTGTCCACCAACCGACCGAAGCACAATAGCCCATTGCGCGGCCAAGTTTCGCCGCCGGCAATATTTATTTTTTGGGGCTGACGGCGCCAGCGCCGTCGCTGCATCGCCGCGGGTTCTAGACGAGATTCCTAAACAAAAAGGCCGGCGCTAGGCCGGCCCTTTCTCGATTCGTTGGCGAAGCCTGCTCAGTATTTGGCGACGACCGGGCCGCCCCAGCCGAAGCGATAGTTCAGGCCGACCTTGACGGTGTGGTCGTCGTTGCGAAATCGGGCGCCGACGGCGTCGGCCGGCCCGGCGGTAATGGTGGTGTTGCCGAAGTTGTAATACTGGTACTCCGCCTTGGCAGACCAGTTCGGCGCGAACATGTATTCCAGGCCGGCGCCGACGGAGTAGCCGTCCTTGCGGTTGCCGCTGGTGGCGAAGGGCTGCGGCACGCCGGCAATGCTGACGCCGATATTGTTGGTGTCGCGCCAGGCGTAACCGCCCTTGCCGTAGAGCAGTGCCGGACCCCAGGCATAGCCGAGCCGGCCGGTGACCGAGCCGAGCTGGTCGTTGGCGCTGCCGGTGACCAGCGTACCGGCCGGGAACAGCACGCCATTGCTGTTGTTGCCGCCGCCGAGCCAGCTGTACTGGGCTTCGGCGCCGAGCACCCAATTCGGGTGGAACTGGTAGTCGAAGCCACCCTGGACGCCGCCCATGAAGCGGACGTCGCTGCTCTGGAGGCTGTTGTCGCCGGCAAAGGCGCCGCCGACATGGCCGCCGATGTAGAAGCCGGTCCAGTTGTAGACCACCGCGGGGGCGGTGTAGGCCGGAGCCTTGGTATAGGTGCGCGCCGGCATGTCAGCCGCCACCGCGGGAGCGGCAAAGGCGATCAAGGTGGCTGCGCCGAACAAGAACTTCTTCATGATGGTTCCCCGTTATTGTCGCGATCTACAACAATCAAACAACGTGGCCTCTATTAGGTTGCTTCACGGCAATGCCGGAGCCGCGATGGTTCTCAACTGTGACGGCGCGGCAACAAAGCCTTCTGGTTCCAGGCCGATTCCGGTTTATTCGCCGTAACTGCCCCGCCTCGCAGCTATAGGCTGCGTCTCCCGAAGTCAGGGTCAGGTTCAATCCTCGCTGAAATGTGATCGAGGGTCTCCCTCCGGGCCAACCCCCGGGGGCAAAGCCGCCGGGGCATACCGCCTGACACTAACGCGTTATCTTCCCCAGGTCCGGAAACGGCGCATAGACCACACCGGCGCAGGGCTCGCCGGCGTTCTCGATGACGCGATCGAGCCGGCCGTCGACAAACAGCACCGCGCGTTCGCGCGCCTCCTGATAGGTACCGCCGGAATCCCGTGCGGCAAACCGCAGGCAGCTGACATAGCGCAGCCGGCCGCCGACGGTGCGCTGCACCGGCTCCGCCAGGACCGCGTCGCGCACGCCGACGGGGTTGTTAAGCCAGGTCTTCATGAACGCCAGGATCTCGGCGCGGTAGTTGGTCGGGTATGGCTGGTTGGCGACGCCGCGATCGTCCGTATAGGTGACGCTCCTGCTCTCGTCGCCGCCCGCACAGGCCGCGAGCGCGATCGGCACCAGCAGGATCGCCGCGTGCTTTGCTGATATCCCCAGATACAACCCGACATTCCCCGGCTTTGACAGGCCGTTCTAGCCCTTCCCCTCGCGAAATGGAATTGCCGCAAAACGTACCGGCCCGCTCGCCATTGGGGAAGCAATGACGCGCGGGCCGGGGCTGACATCCGCGAAGCGCGGCGGGGGCAATGTGGATGAAGCCGCTCCCCGCGGATCAGTTTCAGCGATGATTGTGGAAGCGATGGTGATGACGGAAATGCTTGTGGTGATGCCGGTGATGATGGCGAAAATGGTGACGTCCCATCCTGGCGTTGGCGTCGAACACGCCCGGCTGCACGTAGACGGTCCCGATCCCCGCGCCATGCGCGGTCCGGCCCGGGCCGTGGGCCATCGCGGGCGCCGCCACCAGCACGGAAGCCGCAAGCAGCGCGGCGGAAATGATCTTCAGCATGGTCGTGTCCCTCCTGAGATCGTGAGGTGGCCGGTCGGATGGCCGGGCCCGCCGATCATGCCCTTGAACCTAATGGCCGCGCGCTGAACCCAATCTGAAGCGCACCTGCGGACTTCGTTCATCTCAATGACATGTTCGTCATGTTCTACCGTGCCGGCACGGATTCCGGCGTGCGGGCGCGGGCTTCGAGGAAACCGCTGAAATTATGGCGGGCTCGGCGGGAATGTACCGAAGAGGCAGGTGTTCAAATCAACAGGGGCCGGTGTAGGATTGCCTATTGGAAATCGGGAGAGATGCATGAGCAAATTTGCGGCCAGACTCTTGACGCTGGCAATATTCGCGATGGCGCTGGTCACGGCGCCCGTCGTCACCACAGTTTACGCCGCGCCTGACGAGTCGCCGCCTCCGTCGTCGGACAAGGGCAAGAAGAAAAAGTCCAGCGAAGTCAAACCCGGCATCGAGGACACCACGTTCGCCAAAGACTATCGCGCGGCCTACGCCACGATCTTTGATCGCGGCGACTATGCTGGCGCTGTTCCGCAGTTGAAGGCGCTCCGCCGCGACGACAGCGCCGCCGTCGCCAATTTGATCGGCTACTCCTATCGCAAGCTCGGCGACTACAAGGTCGCGCAGATCTGGTACGAGCGCGCGCTGAAGACGGATCCGAACCACGTCAAGACCTGGCAGTATTACGGCCTGTGGCAAGTCGAACAGGGTAACCGCGAGTCTGCACGGTATCACCTGAACCGCATCGCCGCCCTCACCGGCACCGGCAGCGAGGAATATCGCTCGCTTTCCATCGCCCTCGAAAAGCCACCCGGCACCGGCCTCGTCTACTGACGCTCCGAAGCCGACTTTCCCTACCTTCCCGAAGTCGGGTTGCCCGATCTGTTCAACTGGAGAGACCACATGACAAAACTTGCTATCAGGCTTCTGACGCTGGCGATGTTGACTCTGACGCTGACGGTAGCTCCCGTCGTGAGTGTGGTCTACGCGGCGCCCGACAACGAGCCACCGCCGCCAAAGGACAAGAAGAAGAAATCCAGCGAAATGCGCCCGAGCACGCAGGAAACCGTATTTGCGAACGAATATCGCGCCGCCTATTCCGCGATCTACGACCGCCACGACTACGCCCCGGCGATCGCACAGCTGAAGGCGCTCGGCCGCGATGACAGTGCGGCGGTCGCCAACCTGATCGGCTACTCCTATCGCCAGCTCGGCGACTACAAGGTGTCGCAGGTCTGGTACGAACGCGCGCTCAAGGCCGACCCCGGCCACGTCAAGACCTGGCAGTATTACGGCCTGTGGCAGGTCGAACAGGGCAACCGCGATTCCGCGCAATATCACCTGAACCGAATCGCCGCCTTGAGCGGCACCGGCAGCGAGGAATATCGCTCGCTGGCAGCAGCCCTCGCACAGGCGCCCGGCACCGGGCCCGCTTACTGAGCAACGGCACGTTCGACGGGCCGGCGCAATCCGATTGGGTTGCGCCGGCTTTTTGTTGTCAGGGCGTCACTTCGTCAGCGCCTCGACCTCGCTTCGGAACGCCTGGCGCGCGCCGTCGCGCGAATAGAACATGTGGCCGCCCGGATAGACCACCAGCTTGACGCGCTCGGGCGAGCCATAGGCGGGCAATTGGTCGAGCAGAATCTTCGAGCCGAAATACGGCGTCGCCAGATCGAACAGTCCGTGCGCCACCAACAGCTTCAGCTTTGGATCGAGTGCCAGGACCTGCCGCAGTTGCGACAGCGACTCCGGCGGATTGATGCCGCGGCCGAAATCCCAGGCGCCGTGCACCGCGCCATTGAGCAGTTGGTAAGAGCCGTCCGGCCGCCAGTTGAGATTGCGCCTGGTGAGGTCGACCGCCGCACTGGTCAGCGGCGCGGCCAAGGGTTCGCCCGAGGGATCGCCGAAACGATGGAAGCTCGAATCCGGATAGGGATCGAAGCCTGAGACCGAGGCATCGTAGCGGCCGGTCACCCTGCCGTTGCGGCGGTCGAATTCGCGGCGAAACTCGCCGACGCCAAGCCGCCCGGCCAGTCTGCGGCTTACCGCCGGGTCGATCCCGGTCAACGCAGCCACTCTGTCGGCGAGCCGCGTCGTCGCCTCGGCGTCGGCCGATCCCTTGAGCAGGTCGGCCAGGAATTCGCCTCGCGCATAGCTTTCGACGTCGGCAAGGTCGGCCCGCGTCACGCCACCTTCGCCAGCTTTGGCCTCCCGCGCCACCGCCGTCATCGAGGGCAGGCTCCAGACATATTGCAGCAGGCTGGAGCCGGAAAATTCGCGGTAGTCGAACAGCGGCGACACCAGAATGAGCCCCCTCACCCCGACGCCCTGATCCACCTGGAGATTGCGAACGATCTTCGGGCCGCGAATCCCGCCATAGCTTTCACCGGCGACGAATTTCGGCGACAGCAGCCGATCGGATTTCTCCAGCCAGCGGCGGATCACCAGCGCAATCGTGTCGACGTCGCCGTCGACCGAATAGAACCGCTTGCGCACCTCCTCGCCGGTCGCGACGAAACGGCTGTAACCGGTGCCGACGGGATCGATGAAAACCAGATCGGTAAAGTCGAGCCAGGTCTCGGCGTTCGGCAACAGATCAGGCGCCGCGGAGGACGTCACCGCATCGGCATTGATGGCGAGTCGCCACGGTCCGGCCGCGCCGAATTGCAGCCAGGCCGATGACGCGCCCGGCCCGCCATTGAACAGAAAGGTGATCGGCCGGGTCCGCGCATCGGCGCCGTTGAGCTGGTAGGCCGTGAAGGCGATATCGGCCTGCGGCTCGCGCTTGTCGTTGAACAGCGGAATCGAGCCGGCAGTGGCGGTAAAGTCGAGCGTCCGCCCGGGAAGTGCCAGCGTATGCCGGGTGGTCGAATCCGGCGGCAGCCGGCCTTGCTCGGCGGCCGACGGATTCGAAGCGTTGCCGCGCGCAGCGGTGGCACCCGGCTTCGGCTCCAACGGTGCCGCCGCCTGATGATGCTGAGACTGCGGCGCATCCTGGGCGCGCACGCCCGTCACCACCGACAATGCGAGGAACACAAGTGCAAAGCGCAGATAGCGCGGCGCGTCGAGGCAAATGGCCATGTTCGTTGATCTCCCTGCCCCCGCGATCAGGATACTGTTCGCAACAAAGGCAGGGCGATGACAATCACGATTCCGCTAACGCCATTTCTTCTGGCGTCATGAAGGCGCCCGGCGACCGAATCAATGCTGCGGCTCGCGCTCATGCCGGAGCTGTGTCTGCAGCGTGGACATCCAGAACCACGAAATCGTGCGCGTGATGACGACGTCGATCGCCAGCAGCGCGGGTTGGAACGCCGTAAAGATCTTGCTCATCGCTATCCCCATCCGAGAGATCAATTGCCTGTGAATGATGGAAGGTTACGCCGGATCGGCCGTCGCCAGCGTGATCCAGCTCACACATTCTGCGTTGCGGCGCCCTGCACAAGGCCGGGCCAAGCTCGATTTGAGTTCGCCGATGTATTAAGAGTTCGATCCCCGCCGCCGCGCGGATCGCGGTTATGTGATATAGATCACACTTTCCTGAGGGCGACCAAGCTAGCGGTGTGATACTTCCTGCGTCCCCGTGATACGGCGAAGCGAAATAACGGGACTATCGGTTTCGATGTCTGGCTTGCGAAGCGATCGGCTCATTTCACTGTTGAGCCCGGCTTCGCCCCTTGGAATGAGGTTTTGGGATGAAGAAAGCGATTGTTGTGGTTATCGGCGTGATGGGGTTCTCGGGGTCCGCAACCGCCCAGGCGCCAGTTGCAGTCGTGGAAGAGGTTCAGGGCAATGTTACCGGCGCCGAGTTCATGGACTATGTCGTGCCGGGAAAGGTCATCAAGCTCGGACAGGGCGCTTCGATCGTGGTCGGCTACATGAAATCCTGCCGGCGCGAAACCATCAACGGCACCGGCACTGTCATCGTCGGCGAGGATGAGAGCAAGGTCCACCTCGCCGAGGTCGAAGCCACCAGGACGAACTGCGACCCCGCGCAGGTCCACGCGACGACAAGGGCAACCAGCGACGTCGCCGCCAGCGTCGTCCGCAGCGTGGGGAAAGCCGCCGCGCCAGCCGACCCGCCATTGACGCTTTACGGCACCTCGCCGCTCGTCGAAGCCAAGGGGCGCGGCACGCTGGTGTTCGAACGCCTCGACCAGAAGGGCGAGCGCCAGCAGTTTGATCTCACCGGCAACCAGCTCAAGGGCAGGTTCTACGATCTCGCCGGCACCAGCAAATCGCTCACGCCCGGCGCGACCTATGCGGCAACATTTGCATCACGCAAGGTCGTGTTCAGGGTCGATCCCCAGGCCAAACCCGGTCCGACGCCGATCGTCGGCCGCCTGCTGCGTATGGAATAGGCTTTGCCGGGCATCAGACCTTGAACATCGGGCGCAGGACGCGGGACGCCATTGCCTTCGCTGCCATCGTGTTGGTTTGCGCCGCGGTCTCCGTCTCGCCCGTGTTCAACATCGCCCACGGCCTGTCGATCGACATTCTCACCGCGCTGCGCTGGGAGATGTTCGACAGCAGGCAGGATCCCGCCGCCTCGCCGGCCGTCGTGGTCGCGATCGACGAGAAAACCTACCAGGCACCGCCGTTCAAGGGCTCGCCGCTGCTGACATGGACCGGTGAGATCGGCCGCGTTCTCAGCGCGATCGTCGAGGGCGGCGCCAAGGTCGTCGGCTTCGACATCGTGTTCGAGAAGTCGATCGAGCAGTCCGAGATCCCGTTCGGCGGCGGCCCGTTCGGTGAAAAGGTCCGCGGTTTCGACCGCGATTTT
>JBKJUA010000375.1:0-7526 GCA_046590305.1 Bradyrhizobium sp. | reverse complement strand
CCGCCTATTCGCTCGGGCCCAAGGTCTGGCACGCGGAACTCGACGCATGGAAGAAGCTCGGCGCCACGCACTACACCTTGCGCACGCACCGCTCGACGCCGCCCAAGGCCAACAGCGCCAAGCCGGCCCAGACCATCGGCGAGCACATCACCGCGCTGGAGACCTTCATCAAGGAACTGCGCTAGCGGCGCCGGAAAGCAACCGCGCCCGCTTCGCCGCAAGCTGCTAGCCTGCGGGTTTTCCCGCATCGGAGGCGATCATGGCCGCGCCGCACCTGTTCCCCACCACCATCGCCGGATCGCTGCCCAAGCCGGGCTGGCTGGCCGAGACCGACAAGCTGTGGCCGCAGTGGCAGCAGGAAGGCGAGGCCCTGGTCGCCGCCAAACAGGACGCCACGCTGCTGTGGCTGAAGTCGCAGGAGGACGCCGGCATCGACATCGTCACCGAGGGCGAGCAGGCTCGCCAGCATTTCGTGCATGGCTTTCTGGAGAAGGTCGAGGGCATCGATTTCGCCCACAAGGTCGAGATGGGAATCCGCAAAGACCGCTACAAGGCGATGGTGCCGCAGGTGGTGGCGCCGCTGCGGCTGAAGGGCCGCGTCCATGCCGACGAGGCCCGCATCGCCCGCACCCATACCGCGCGAAAATTGAAATTCACGTTGCCCGGCCCGATGACCATCATCGACACCATCGCCGACGGATATTATGGCGACCGCGTCAAGATGGCGTTCGCCTTTGCCGAACTGCTGAACGAGGAGGCCAAGGCGTTGCAGGCCGACGGCATCGACATGATCCAGTTCGACGAACCCGCCTTCAATGTCTTCATGGACGAGGTTTCGGACTGGGGCATCAAGGCGCTGGAGCGCGCCGCCGAAGGACTGACCTGCGCCACCGCCGTGCACATCTGCTACGGATACGGCATCAAGGCCAACACCGACTGGAAGGAGACGCTGGGCAGCGAATGGCGGCAATACGAGGATATTTTTCCGGCGATCGCCAAGAGCCCGATCCAGCAGGTCGCGATCGAATGCCGCAATTCCAAGGTGCCGCTGGAGCTGCTCGCGCTGCTCACCGGCAAGATCGTGCAGGCCGGCGTGATCGATGTTGCCAGCGACACCGTCGAGACATCAGAGGATGTGGTCAAGGTGATCGAGGCGGTTTCAAGATTCGTGCCGAAGAGCGACATCATAGCGACCACCAATTGCGGCATGGCGCCGATGCGTCGCGATATCGCCGAAGCGAAGCTGATGGCGCTGGGCGCGGGCGCGAAGCTGGCACGGGAGAGATTGGGGTGAGACCGAGCCCCGCCGTCATCCCTGCACAACGGCCTCGCCGTCATCCTGAGGTGCGAGACTCTTCGGCGAGCCTCGAAGAATGTGCAGCGACGGTGCTTGCGGCCATCCTTCGAGTCGCACAAGGGCGCGCACCTCAGGATGACGGCGGAGCTGTTGTGGCAATCAAAGCCACACTCGGATGCAGCACCGGAACATATCCCGCCGCCAGCGCGCGCAGCGTCGAGGGCGGCGTCAGCAGCATCGGGCCCCAGATCGCGCCGGCCGCGGCGCGATAGCCGGCCGGCGACCATTTTAGCGGCCGGCCCTGCACAACCAGATAACTCTCCGTCCCCTCCTGCAGCATCGCGCCGTCGGGCAATTCGCGCAGCGGCACCGCCAGCGGGGTGAGTCGTTTACTGCCGCGATCCAGCCGCTCGCGGTGAAGCACGGCATCGATGTCGCGCGCGAGAACACGGCTGACGCCATTGCCCTGTTCCCAGCAGCTGCGAAACCGATCGGCATCGTCGCGGCGGCAATAGAAACAGGGGCGGTGCCCGGCGGCGAGCGCGGTGGCTTCATCGAGAAAGAACAGCTCGGTCCAGCTGCGAGTGGCCATCACCGCGCGCCGGCGTCCACGGAATTCGCAGACGCAGGTCAGCCACGCCGGGCTGGCCCAGCGCCGCGTCAGGGTTTTCGTGGCGGGATCGTGGATGATGCCGCGATTGCCGGTGAACAGGCCGCGGTGCGGCGTGGCGATGATGTCGCCTGACGGTGTTACGCGGTTTTGTAGCGGCATCTCAGTCCTTCTTCTCCCTCGCCCCGCTTGCGGGGAGAGGGTCGGGGTGAGGGGGACTCTCCACAGCACGACTCGTGGAGAGTCCCCCTCACCCGGCGCTACGCGCCGACCTCTCCCCGCAAGCGGGGCGAGGTAAGAAACTCACACCCCGCCGTCCCGGATCGGCGGCTGGAATGACAGCGCGGTATCCCAGGGAAAGTGGATCCAGGTGTCCTGCGATACCTCGGTAATGAACGTGTCGACCAGCGGCCGTCCCTGCGGCTTGGCGTAGACCGCCGCGAAATGCGCGTTGGGCATCATCGTGCGCACCAGCCGGCCGGTCTTGCCGGTATCGACGAGATCGTCGACGATCAAGAGGCCCTTGCCGGTGCCGCCGCCGAGCTTTTCCACTTCCGCCGACACGCCCTTGAGAACCTGCAGCTCGCCCTGTTTGGTGTGGTCGTAGCTGGCGATGCAGACGGTATCGATCACGCGAATGCCGAGCTCGCGGGCGACGATGGCGGCCGGCACCAGCCCGCCGCGAGTGATCGCGACCATGGCATGAAAGGGCCCGACGGCATTAAGCCGCCAGCTCAGCGCCCGGCAATCCCGGTGAAACTGGTCCCACGACACCGGGAAGGCCTTGCCGGCCTTCTCCTGCGCGCTCAATTCCGGATGCTTCGCCATCATCGCTCCCCTACATCTTCCGGATAATGGCCGTGGCCGTCGCGGTCGCGACGATCTTGTCGTTTTGCATGAGCTCGGCGCTGAGCTGGCAGACTTCCCTGCCCCGCAGCACCACGCGGCCGATGCCCTTCAGCGGACCGACTTTCGCCGGGCGGTGAAACTGGACGTTGAGGTTCAGCGTCGGCGCGAATTCGCCGGCATCCAGGGTCGCGGTCAGCGCCGGGCCCATGGTGTCGTCGAGCATGGCGGCTAGAAATCCGCCCTGAACGTTGCCGGCCGGATTGAGGAACTCCTGCTTCGCCTCGAATTTGACCTCGGCGGTGCCGCGCTCGCCATCGATTGCGGCGAATTCGATGCCGAGCGTCACCGCACAGGGCGGCGGCGGCAGTTCCCCGCGGACGATCTTCCAGAAGAACGAATTCTTGCCCACGACGCGCTTCCCGCTCCGATTTCGAATGATCCGCTAGCGGGTGGTGATGTTCAGTCCTGCCAGCATCTCCTTGACCGCATTCATCGCGGCATTGAGTTTTTGCGGATCGCGCGAGCGGACCACGAGATTGGTGTTCGGCTTCTTTTCGTCGTCGATAAACGGGTAGCTGCCGATCACGGTGTCCGGATGCGCGTTGGCAATTTCGCGCAAGGGACCGCCGACGTCGCCCTCCCGCGCATTGGCGCGAACCGATTCCGACAGCATCCGCACGCCGGATTTCAGCTTCGGCGCCACGATGTCCATCATCGCCTGCATGATGGTCGGCACCCCGGCCATCACGATGACATTTCCGATCTTGAAGCCGGGCGCCAGGATGGTCGCGCTCTGGATCAGTTCGGCACCGTCGGGAATCCGCGCCATGCGCAGCCGGGCCTCGTTCAGGTCCTGCGCGCCCCAGCGCTCCTTGAAGCGCGCCACCACTTCCGGGTGGTGGTCGATGCCGACGCCGAACGCCTTGGCGATGGCGTCCGCGGTGATGTCGTCATGTGTCGGCCCGATGCCGCCGGTGGTAAAGACATAATCGTAGCGATGCCGCAGCGCATCGAGGGCGGCGATAATGTCGGCCTCCTCGTCGGCGACGACGCGGACCTCCTTGAGGTCGATCCCGATATTGGTCAGGTATTCCGCGATAAAGCCGATATTCTTGTCCTTGGTCCGGCCGGACAGGATCTCGTCGCCGATCACCAGAATGCCCGCGGTGACGATCTCACTCATGGTCTTTCCTCGCCCTCTATAGTGACTGTGCGCAAGCAACGCCTTGAAGTCACGGGGTTTTGCTGCCGAAATAAGCACCGGCCAGCCGTTTTTTGAGGCAGCTGGTGGAACCTTGCTACCAAATGCCCTCGGTGAATGCATATCGCGCTGGCCCGGCCCTTGCTACCATCCCTTTCAGTCATGCACTGTCTCGCATGGTCCTGGAATGGGCTCGGAATGACCTTGGAAAGCGTCGGAAAAAGCGTCGGGATATATGGCAGTTGCGTTCGATGAAATGAATGGGCCCGGCGGCGAGATCCGGCCGGCCTACCAGGAACTGTCCCGCTGGCTCAAAGAGACGCCGGCGGAGGCGCTGGAATATCGCCGCCAGGAGGCGGAGCTGCTGTTCCGCCGGATCGGCATCACCTTTGCCGTCTATGGCGACGCCGAAGCCCAGGAACGGCTGATCCCCTTCGACGTGATCCCGCGGATCATCGCGGCGAAGGAATGGGCGATCCTGGAGAAGGGCCTGAAGCAGCGCGTGCGCGCGCTCAACATGTTCCTGCGTGACATCTATCACGGCCGCGACATCCTGCGCGCCAACATCATTCCCGACGATTTGATCTTCCAGAACCCGGTGTTCCGGCCGGAGATGAACGGCCAGCACGTGCCGCACGACGTCTATGTCCACATCGCCGGCATCGACATCGTCCGCATCAATCCGGAAGAGTTTTACGTGCTGGAGGACAATGCGCGCACGCCCTCCGGGGTGTCCTACATGCTGGAAAACCGCGAAATCATGATGCGGCTGTTTCCCGACCTGTTCGCCCGCCACCGCGTCGCCCCGGTGGAAAAATATCCGGACGAACTTTTGTCGGCGCTGCGCTCGGTGGCGCCGCTCAGCGGCTCGTCGGAGCCCACGGTGGCGCTGATGACCCCCGGCGTCTACAATTCCGCCTATTACGAGCATTCGTTCCTCGCCGACAAGCTCGGCATCGAACTCGTCGAGGGCCGCGACCTCATCGTCAAGAACGACGAGGTGTTCATGCGCACCACCGAGGGCCTGAAGCGGGTCGACGTGATCTACCGCCGGGTCGACGACGACTTCCTCGATCCCCTCACCTTCCGCCCGGATTCGGCGCTCGGCGTGCCCGGGCTGATGTCGGCCTATGCGGCCGGCAACGTCACTTTGGCCAACGCGGTCGGCACCGGCATCGCCGACGACAAGGCGGTCTATTCCTACATGCCAGAGGTGGTGAAATTCTATCTCGGCGAAGAACCGATCCTGAAAAACGTGCCGACCTGGCGCTGCCGCGAGCCGAAGGATCTGGCCTACGTGCTCGATAATCTAAGCGAACTGGTGGTGAAGGAAGTGCACGGCTCCGGCGGCTACGGCATGCTGATCGGACCCGCCGCCACCAAGGCGACCATCGAAGCGTTCCGGGACAAGCTCAAGCGCGAGCCCGAGGGTTTTATCGCCCAGCCGACGCTGGCGCTGTCGACCTGCCCCACTTGTGTCGAATCCGGCCTGGCGCCGCGCCACGTCGATCTCCGGCCGTTCGTGCTGACCGGCAGCAACCACGTCACCATCGTACCGGGCGGGCTGACGCGGGTGGCGCTGAAGGAGGGATCGCTGGTGGTCAATTCCAGCCAGGGCGGCGGCACCAAGGACACGTGGATTCTCGACGAGTAAGATTTCTGGACGAGTAGAGAGAGCAAGATTCCTGCATGCTGTCACGCACCGCCGAAAACCTGTACTGGCTGGCCCGTTATGTCGAACGCGCCGAATATCTCGCGCGCACCATCGAGGCGACGCTGCGGGTCACCGCACTGCCGAACACCTATATCGGCAAGACCAATGAATGGGATTCGGCGCTGCTGACCGCCGGCGTCAGCGCCAGCTTCTACGAAATCTACGAGGAAGCCGACGAGCAGAATGTCGTCGAATTCCTGTCGTTCTCGCCGGCCAATCCCTCCTCGATCAAGAACTGCATCGAAAACGCCAGGCTCAATTCGCGCTCGGTACGCACCGCGCTGACATCCGAGATGTGGGACAACATCAACTCGGCCTGGATCGACCTGCAGGAAGTCTGGGGCAAGGGCACCCGGACCCGCGAGGAACTGGCGAAATTCCTGCGCTTCGTGCAGGAGACCTCGCTGCGGTTCGACGGCTCGGCCTACCGGACCATGCTGCGCAACGACGCCTACTGGTTCTCGCGGCTCGGCCTGCATCTGGAGCGCGCCGACAACACCGCCCGCATCCTCGATGTCAAATACCACGTGCTGCTGCCCGAGGAGGAACATGTCGGCGGCCCGCTCGATTACTACCAGTGGACCTCGATCCTGCGCTCGGTCTCGGCGTTGACCGCCTATCACTGGGTCTACCGCGAGACGCTGAAACCGTGGCTGATCGCCGATCTGTTGATCCTCAACGATTCGCTGCCGCGCTCACTGGCGAGCTGCTACGGCAATCTGGTGCGCAATCTCGACCAGATCGGCGTCGCCTATGGCCGCCAGGGCGCCGCCCAGCGCCATGCCCGCGGCGTCCGCAACCGGCTGGAGCACAGCCACATGGACGACATCTTCCAGCACGGCGTGCATGAATTCATCCAGGAGTTCATTCTGGACAACGGGCGGCTCGGCGAAATCATCACCAAGCAGTATTTGATCTGAAGAAAGGCTTCTTGAGCTAAAGAAAGCTCTGGATGCCCGGAACAAGTCCCGGCATGACGGGATTTTTGCTGTAAGTGAGTGACGTAAACTCTGACTCCCGGTCCATCATGCGCCTGCGAATTGCCCATTCCACCAGCTATCGCTACGAGCCGCCGGCCACCGGCGTGATCCAGATTCTGCGCATGACGCCGGGCAGCCATGACGGCCAATATGTCGCCGAATGGCAGATCGACGTCACCACCGACTCCCGGCTCCAGGTGCATCAGGACGCCTTCGGCAATGTCACGCATGTCCTGACCGAAGGCGCGATCGCCGATCTCACCATCACGGTCGAGGGCCTGATCGAGACCCACGACACCGGCGGCGTGCTGCGCGGCACCGACGAGCGCTTTCCGCCGAGCTTGTTCCTGCGTTCGACCGATCTGACCGTGGTCAATCCGGCGATGGCGAACTTTGCGCGCGAGCTGCGCTCGGAATCGGAGAGCGACGTGCTCGGTTTCCTGCATGCGCTGATGATGCAGATCAACGAGCACATGACGTTTGACGAAGACCCCACCAACAGCGGCACCTCGGCGGTGGAAGCTTTCGCCTTGAAGCGCGGCGTATGCCAGGACTACGCGCATATCTTCATCGCCTGCGCGCGCACCGGCGGCGTGCCGGCGCGTTTCGTCGCCGGGCATTTCCTGCGCTCCGACGGCCTGGTTCAGCAGCAGGCCGGCCATGCCTGGGCGGAGGCCTTCGTGCCCGATCTCGGCTGGGTCGGATTCGATCCGGCCAACGCCATCTGCACCACCGACGCCCACGCCCGCGTCGCCATCGGCCTCGATTATCTCGGCGCCGCACCGGTGCGCGGCACCCGCTACGGCGGCGGCATGGAAACCCTGTCGGTGGCGGTCAGGGTCGAACAGGCCGGCGGACGGCAGGGCCAGTCGCAA
>JBKJUA010000390.1:0-21582 GCA_046590305.1 Bradyrhizobium sp. | reverse complement strand
AGCCTGAAGATGTCGGAACCTTCTCCGGCCGATAGCAAACCTGTCTTTCCGTAGAGATCCAGCTTGGCCCGTGTATCCGAGATGTCGAGATTGCGCATCGTCAGCTGACCGATACGGTCCGCCGGCGTGAACGGCGCATCTTCCACCTTCTCCATGCTCAGCCGCTCCGGCGCATAGGTCAGATTGGGGCTTTCGGTGTTCAGGATCGAGTAGTCGTTGCCGCGGCGCAGCTCGAGCGTCACCTCGCCGGTGACGGCGCGAGCCACCCAGCGTTGGGCGGTTTCGCGCAGCATCAGCGCCTGGGAATCGAACCACCGCCCCTGGTAGAGCAACCGGCCGAGGCGCATGCCGCTGATCCGGTATTGCTCGATGGTGTCTTCGTTGTGGATGCCCGTGACCAGGCGCTCATAGGCGATGTGCAGCAGCGCCATGGCCGGCGCCTCGTAGATGCCGCGGCTCTTGGCCTCGATGATGCGGTTCTCGATCTGGTCGCTCATCCCGAGGCCGTGCCGGCCGCCGATGGCGTTGGCTTCGAGGAACAAGGCGACGGGATCCGTGAACGTCTGACCGTTCAGCGCGACGGGCTGGCCCTCCTCGAAACGCACGGTGACCTTTTCGGCCTTGACGGCACAGTCGTCGCGCCAGAACGGCACGCCCATGATCGGATTGACGATCTTGATGCCGCTGTCGAGACTCTCGAGATCCTTCGCCTCGTGGGTGGCGCCGAGCAGATTGCTGTCGGTCGAATACGCCTTCTCGGCGCTCATCTTGTAGGCAAATCCGCTCGATGTCATGAACGCCGACATTTCCGCGCGGCCGCCCAGTTCGTCGATGAACTGCTGGTCGAGCCATGGCTTGTAGATTCGCAAGTTTGGATTGGTCAGCAGGCCGTAGCGATAGAACCGCTCGATATCGTTGCCCTTGTAGGTGGAGCCATCGCCCCAGATATTGACGCCATCTTCCTTCATGGCCGACACCAGCATCGTGCCGGTCACGGCGCGGCCGAGCGGCGTGGTGTTGAAATAGGCGATGCCACCGGTCGAGACGTGGAAGGCGCCGGACTGGATGGCGGCAATGCCTTCGTGGACCAGTTGCGTGCGGCAATCCACCAGCCGGGCTATTTCGGCGCCGAACTCCAGCGCCTTGCGCGGAATCTCGTCATAGTCGGTCTCGTCGGGCTGACCTAGATTGGCGGTATAGGCAAAGGTGCGGGCGCCCTTTTGCTTCATCCACAGCAGCGCCGCTGACGTGTCGAGGCCGCCGGAGAAAGCGATACCAACTTTTTCCCCCTTGGGCAGGCTTTTCAGGATCGTACTCATCGAGCTTCCAATCGGTCGAAATGACGGACGACGTTCTGCGTCGTTGGCGGTTTGAGTGCGCGAATAACAAATTTCGCGCCGATGGGCACGCTATTAATGTCGCCGGATGCGATGATGTCGAACTTACCGGAAGCCCAGAACCTACCGGGAGCCCAGAACTTACCTGGAGCCCACGTCCCGCCCGCGCCATTTCTGCCGCAGCCGGTAGAGCGGCCAGGCGAACCGCGTCAATGCGGCGTCGATCCGCGCGTCGGTCAGCCGGGTCGAGGGCCAGCGATAGATGTAGCCAAAGGCCAGCCAGACGACGATGAACGTCACCAGCCCGGCGGCCGCGACGTCGGTGAAGAAGTGGCCGCCGAACGCCATCCGCAAGCCGCTGGTGACCACGCCGAACACGGTCGCGGCGGTAAACGCCAGTGGCCGCCACGCCGGCGGCGTCAGCGCCGCGGGCGCATAGGTCCAGAACGCGGTGGCGCCTTCGCCTGAGAAGAACGAGCAGTTCCGGCCACAGCTGCCGCGCGGATCCCACCACGCCACGAATTGCTGGGGGCCGTTGAATTCCGTGACCACGACGGGACGCGGCCGGCCCCAATAGCCCTTGAACACGAGATTGGTGAGAATGCCGGCGGAAAGCACCAGCGTCACGAGCAGGAAGAAGACCGTACGTCCCGGCACCAGCAGCGGCTTGTCCGGCCGCGCCAGCTTCACCACCAGTGCGATAATCGACGGCAGTGCAATTCCCCACGCGATCCACATCGCGGCGTCGCGCGCGAACATCGCCAGCGTGTTGAATTTCAGCGGAAAGGTCTTGTTCGACGCGTCGAAGAACAAGGCAGCCAGCTGCAGATCGAGTTCGGGATAGATCCCGAACAGCAATCCGACAATCAGCACCAGGGCCAGCGCGGTATAGAGTCCCGATCGGTTCATGGCGCGGGGTTTAGCCGAGGCGGCCGGGGATGAAAAGAGCCCGTCATCCCTGCGTAAAGGCTTCGCCTTTATCGCTGGAGGTGCGAGCCTCTTCGGCGAGCCTCGAAGGATGACGGGCTCGGCGCCTGCGACCATCCGTCGAGGCGCGCAAGAGCGCGCACCTCAGGATGACGACGGAGTATGCGGCGGTGCCGGCGAATGCGATGGCAGCGGCGGCGGGGGCCGCAGCGGGCGCCGCGACTCGCGCCAGGCGCCGGCGTTACGTCCGGCGATCAGCCAGTACACCAGGCCCGCGACGATGCCGGCACCGGTCATGATTTCGAGGTGGCGGCGGACAATGCCGTCAAAACGCAGCGTGTCGGGATCGAACGGGATCAGGCCGAGATAGCAGGCGAGACCGACGACGCCGCCGCCGAGCGCGTAAGCCAGCACGCTCCTGATGTAGAACGCCTCGGTGATCAAGACCACGATGGTCGCCGGCAGCAGCGCAAAGCCGCTGAGGAAAATGAAACCGAAACCCAGTACGATGTTGATCGCATCCGGGTCGATCACGCCACCGGCGAAATCGGAAAACTCCGGGAACAGCACCGTGCCGACCACGATGATCCCCGCCACCAGGCAGGCAGCGAGGAAACCGAACAGGATGACGAACAGGCGGCCGATCAGTGCCATCTAACTTTTCTCACGTGCCGTGCGCCTCTCCCGGTCCTCATCCTGAGGAGCATCGCCCAAGCGATGCGTCTCGAAGGATGGCACAGGCAGTGTGCCCGATGGTTCGAGACGCGCGCCTGCAGCGCAAGGGCGATGCCGGACGCGCTCCTCACCATGAGGGATTTGAATGGGCCGCCCAAGACGCATCAATCCGTCATCGCCATGGCGCGCAGTGCCTGGCGCTCGCGTGCCGAGAGTTTTTCGGTCTCCGACTTCAACTGGCCGCAGGCCGCCAGGATGTCGCGGCCGCGCGGCGTGCGCACCGGCGAGGAGTAGCCGGCGTTGAAGATGTATTCGGAGAATTTCTCGATCTGGTCCCAGTCCGAACATTCGTAGCGCGTGCCCGGCCACGGATTGAACGGAATCAGATTGATCTTGGCGTGGATGCCCTTCAGCATTTTCACCAGCAGCTTGGCGTCGTCGAGCGAATCGTTGACGCCTTTCAGCATCACATATTCGAAGGTGATGCGCCGCGCATTGGACGAGCCGGGATAGTCGCGGCATGCCCTGAGCAATTCGGCGATCGGATATTTCTTGTTCAACGGCACCAGCTCGTCGCGCAATTCGTCGCGCACCGCATGCAGCGAGATCGCCAGCATGACGCCGATCTCATCGCCGGTACGGGCGATGTTCGGCACAACGCCGGAGGTCGACAGCGTGATGCGGCGGCGGGAAATGCCGATGCCTTCATTGTCGGAGACGATCAGCAGCGCATCGCGCACCGCCTCGAAATTATACAGCGGCTCGCCCATGCCCATCATCACGACATTGGTGACGAGGCGGCTGCCGGTCGGAGTTTCGCGGTCGGCCCAGTCGTTGAGACGGTCGCGCGCCACCATGATCTGGCCGACAATTTCGCCCGCGGTGAGGTTGCGCACCAGCCGCTGCGTGCCGGTGTGGCAGAACGAGCAGGTCAGCGTGCAGCCGACCTGCGAGGAAACGCACAGCGTGCCGCGGTCGGTTTCCGGAATATAGACGCACTCGACTTCATGCGCTTTTTCGATCGAGTCGCCGCTCGGCAATCGCAGCAGCCATTTGCGGGTGCCGTCGCTGGAGATCTGTTCGGCGACCACTTCAGGCCGCGCCACGGTAAAATGCGTCTCAAGAGTGCTGCGCATATCCTTCGAGATGCTGGTCATGTCGGCGAAGTTTTGCGCGCCGCGGACATAGATCCAGTGCCACAGCTGCTGCACCCGCATCTTGCGCTGCGACGGCTGAACGCCGATGGCGCCAAGCTGGTCGGAAATCTCGGCGCGCGACAGCCCGACCAGCGACGGCTTTGCCAGCGGCACGTAGGTTTCGAGCGCGATCTTTTCCAACGGCGCGTCTGCGCCGGAATGGGCTTCTGGCGAATGGGTCAAGGTGTCAGTCATGGGACATCAAATAGGCCTTCCAGAGCCTGCTGGAAAGCCACCAAATACACCGTTTTCAGCATCAAAAGCGGCTTAACGCCTGCAATCCTGCGCCAGCCGGTCGAGCGCCTGGGCAAGGCCCTTCAGCGAGAAGGTGTCCGTGGTCTCGGTGCCCTTGGCCGACATGCCCTTGACCGTCACTTCTGCGGCCTTGCGCATGGCTTCCACCATGCGCTCTTCCTCGGCGGCGTTCTTGATCCAGAGCCCGTCACCTTGGGTGTACATGGCGTAGGAAGCGCCGCCGACTTCCAGCGACGATTCAGAGCCCGGCTTCAGCGCATAGCCGATCATGATGGAGACTTCGTTGGTGACCTTTTCGGCCGGACGCGTCGAGACGAAGGCGTAGGCCGGGTCGCGCGGGCGATTCGGCGGATTGGTTTTCGACGACGAGGGCTTGGCCAGCGCGAAGCACACTTTTTTGCCGTTCGGCGCCGCGGTGTAGGCGCCCCAGGTGCCGAACTGGCCGATCAATGTCGGTTCCGCGCCGCCCGCAGCAGCAGGTTTGGCCTCCGGCTTGGCAGGCGCTGCTTTAGCGTCTTTCGACGCCTTCGGCGACGCACTCTGCGCCTGCGCCGGGACCGCGATCCCGCACACAACCACACTCGCCATCAGGGAAATCAGAGTTCGCCGCACGGACATGACCAAATCTGGTTCCCTCATTATTGTGACTGGAAGATGGCCCCGGCATCGTCAAATCACGTACCGATGGATAGCCGGGAAATGGCTTTTTGGGAAGACAGTTACCGACCGCCGAGCCGGCGCATCCAGCAAGTGGTGACGCGGTTCGGCCTCAGCCCTTCGAGCGCGCCGTGCGCTGCTTCTCCCACTGTGCGTCGGTCCATTGCAGCAGATCCTCGGCGCCGGAGCTGCGCAAATGCGAGCCGCCGTCCTGCACCACCATCTCGCCGTTGATGTAGCCCGCGCGGTCCGAAATCAGGAAACTCGCGAGATCGGCCAGCTCGCCATGTTCGCCGACTCGGCCCAGCGGATTTTTCGACGACCATCCGTCGTCACGACCCTCGGGCCGAAGCTGGCCCGAGGCACCCTGCGTCGGGAACGCGCCCGGCGCAATCGCCACGGTGCGGATGCCCTTGGGTCCCCATTCCACCGCGAGGCTCTTGGTCATGGCAAGGATGGCGGACTTCGCCATCGCCGAGGGCACTGTGAAGGCGCGGCCGGTGATGGTCGAGGTAGAGAGAATGCTCAGCACCACACCCTTGTGGGCGCCGTCGATCCAGCGCTTGCCGGCGCCGAGTGTGCAATACATCGCGCCGTGCAGCGTCGGCGCCAGAATCGCGTCAGCCGCGCGAAACGACAGCTGCTCGGTCTGCGCGATGAAGGTCGCGGCGGCATTGTTAACAAGCACATCGAGCGGCGCCTCGCGCCAGATTGCGTCCATCATGGCCTCTACCGCGGCGCCGTCGCGGATGTCGCATCTGACGACGTTGACCTTGCCGCCGAATTCGCTGCGCAGCTGCGCGGCCACCGTCTCCAGCAATTCGAGCCGGCGGCCGCAGATGATCAGTTCGGCGCCAAGCTCGACGAAGCGGCGTCCCATCGCAGCCCCCAGCCCGGAGCCGCCGCCGGTGACCAATATGCGTTTTTTCGCCAGCAAGCCTTTTTCAAACATCGTTTGATTCCTTGTTTAATGCCGTCATTGCGAGCGTAGCGAAGCAATCCATTCTTTTCTTTCTTTCCGTTGCACGAATGGATTACTTCGCTACGCTCGCAATGACGGATGAGAGAGGCGTGGACCACCTCAAAAGCCCTCGAATCAGATTGTAGCCCGAGCGCAAATCCGGCATGAAGCATTCAGCCCTCCTTGTGCGTCCGAAACTCAGGTGTGTCCATGAAAGCCATTCTCTGCTCGCAATATTGCGGCCCCGACGATCTCGTGCTGGCCGACGTGCCCGATCCCGTCGCCGGCCCCAATGAGGCCGTCATAGCGATCAAGTCGGCGGCGCTGAATTTCTTCGACCTCTTGATGATCCAGGGCAAATACCAGATCAAGCCGCCGTTCCCGTTTTCACCGGCGGCCGAAGTTGCGGGTGTGATCGAAAGCGTCGGCGCCGGGGTCACCGACCTCAAGGTCGGCGACCGCGTGGCGGCGTCCTGCGGTCACAATGGCGCGCGGGAAAAGATCGCGCTGCCGGCCAATTCGATCGTCAAGATCCCCGACAATCTCGATTTCGATCGCGCCGCCGGAATCTTCATCATCTACGGCACCGCGCTGCATGCGCTGGAAGACCGCGCCAGCCTGAAGCCGGGCGAGACCATGGCGGTGCTGGGCGCCGCCGGCGGTACTGGCCTTGCCGCGTGCGAACTCGGCAAGCTGATGGGCCTGAAGGTCATCGCCTGCGCTTCATCGGAAGAAAAACTTGAATTCGCCAAGGCGCACGGCGCCGAGCTCGGGCTGAACTACGCCACGGAAGATCTAAAGGAAGGCCTGCGGCGACTGACCGGCGGCAAGGGCGTCGACATCATTTTCGATCCGGTCGGCGGCACCTATGCCGAGGCCTCGCTGCGCTCGATCGCATGGGAAGGCCGTTTCCTGGTGATCGGATTCGCCGCCGGCGACATTCCGAAAATGCCGCTCAATCTCGCGCTGCTGAAGGGCTGCGACATCCGCGGCGTATTCTGGGGCGCGTGGGCCAGGCTCAACCCGGAAAAGAACCGCGCCAATCTGGAGAAGCTGGTGAAGTGGACCGCGGAAGGCAAGATCTCGTCGCATGTCGACCGCACCTTCCCGCTGGCGCAGACCGCCGACGCGCTGAAGGTGCTCGCCGGCCGCAAGGCGATGGGCAAGGTAATCCTGCATCCGTGATTGGACCGTGGCTTGCCCCGTTTGCGGGTTCGCCGTCGAAATCGTCCGGCTCGACCGGGCGATTCCGTGCCACAGGCCTTGAATCGAGCCGCCGCAACCAATCCGCGTTCGCGGGATGACGGCATTGCCGGAAGCAGGAGCCGACCGGGTTTCAACGGCAAGAACTCGCCGGCAAATCGTCGGGTCTTGCCTTAATGAAATCAAGATATCTCCTGATTCGCACCGGCGATGGTCGCTTTTTGGACCGATTCAAATTGCGATTTAGGGCGTCAGTAACGGGCGCCCGGTCGATACAACAATAAAAAGCAGATGCCGGATTGCCTGATGTTGCGTGTGTAGCGCGGGGAGGCATCACCATGGCGCGGAATACGAGACTCATTCCTTACGACGAACCGGCTTATTTCAGCGAACCTGCTTACGGCGAACGAACCGTCGAATCGCTCGACGAATCCGCCACTGGAATCCCGGCTTGCGGTTCGACCTCCTCAATGGCGAAGAGGGACTATTCCCTCCCGGATGACATTCCACTCTTTCTTTCCAATAACGCTTCCGCTGCCAACCAGCGGGGATTTGGTCGCGGCGTCGAGAGAGACCCTCGTAGAACCGTTGTTGCGTCACGCATGGTCAAGGCAGGACTCTGGCTGGCGTCGATTGCGGCTGTCGCGCTTGCCATCCTGTCGCTGGAAAACCCCCTCGCCCTGTTCGCAAGCGCCAAGGCTTCGCTGGTCGGAGCGCAGGCCAGCGCCACGCCGAAGACAGCCTCGGAGCCTTCGATTGCAGCACGACCGGCCGCCACTCGGCCGGCGCCGCCCACCTCCTCACCGGTCTTTTCGGCCGCTCCGCCAGCGGCCGAAAAGACCGCGCCGACGCGCGATGAAATCACGATTGCGCTGCGAGCCGCCCACCAGCGCCAGACGGAAATTCGCCAGCCTGCGGCCGCCGCCGCTCCGCCGTCACGGCGGCTCGGCGCCGACGAACTCACAACGCTGCTGAAGCGGGCAAAGAGCCTGATCGCCATCGGCGACATCTCGGCTGCGCGATTGCTGCTCGAACGTGCCGCAGACGCGCAGGAAGCCGGCGCTGCGCTGCTGCTGGCCCAGACATGGGACCCGGCAGTGCTGGGAACGCCGGATGCGCGAAGCATCACTCCCGATCCTGCGAAAGCGCGGGACTGGTACCAGAAGGCGGCGCGGCTCGGTTCGCAGGACGCGCAGCAGCGGCTCAGTCAGCTCCAGAACTAGAATTCATGACAGCAGGGGGCACCATGCAACGGATATTTGGGATGGCGGTCATCGCCATGATGATGGTTACCGGCTTGGCGGCGCGCGCCGACGAGAAGGAGCATGACCCGGCAAAGGTCAGTGAAAGCCTCAAGGCGATCTTCCAGTTTGGGTCGGTAGAGACCAAGCGGGCTTTGAACGCCAATACCGTGACGGTGATGTCCGGCACCATCGGCGGTACCTATGTTCAGTTCGGCGCCGACCTCGCGTCGGTGCTGGATGACGGCAACAAACTGCGAGTGCTCTCGATTGTCGGTCGCGGCTCGGTGCAGAGCGTCGCCGACATCCTGTTTCTGCAGGGAGTCGATCTCGGGATCGTGCGATCCGATACCCTCGACTATCTCGAAAGGAAGGGTTTCGCGAAGGATATCAAGAAGCAATTCACCTATGTAACCAAGCTCTACAATGAGGAGATGCATGTCGTCGCATCGAAATCGATCCGCAATCTCAGGGATCTCGATGGCAAGACCGTCAGTGTCGATCTGCCCAACGGCGGTACTTTCGTCACCGCGCTGACCGTGTTCGAGCGGCTCGGAATGAAGCCGAAAGTCGTCTATGTCGAACAACGGATAGCGCTGGAGAAACTGAAAGCCGGGGAAATCGACGCCGTCATCGTTTGCGGGGGAAAGCCCTACAAATCCGTCAGCCAGTTCAAGGACGATCGATTCCATCTGGTGACGGTCGACTACGAGAAGCCGCTGCAGGGCGACTATCTCCCGGCCACCCTGACCGCGAAGGACTATCCCAATTTGATCTCGGAACAGGGGCAGGTCGACACCATTGCGGTGCCGGCGGTGCTGGCGGCCTACAACTGGCCGCCCAACACCGAGCGATATCGGAAACTGGCGCTGTTCGTGGACAAATTCTTCACCAGGTTTCCGGCTTTCCAGAATCCGCCGTTCCATCCGAAATGGAAGGAGGTTTCGCTGTCGGCTGCGCTGCCGGACTGGCAACGCTTTCCTGCCGCCCGGCGATGGCTCGACGAGAACAAGATCGAGCCGGTCGCACGCAGCCGCTTCGACGATTTCCTGAAACAAAAGACGGCGGGCGGGAAGCTGGCCCCCGAGACCGAACGGGACGTCCTGTTCAGGCAATTCCAGGCATGGGAGGCCGAGCAGAATGCACGGGCACAGGCGCTACCGGGACAAAAGTCGAGGTAATCCCGGCCGAATCGTTCACGCCTCGGCCGCGTGGCGATCGGAACCCTCGCGGTCGATCGCCCGCTGCAGGGCGGCGCGGGCGGCATCGCGATGCTCCGGGAGGATGTGGGTGGCGACCATCCGGATCGCGGTGGCGAGCACCGCGGCGTCGTCGGTGAAGCCCAGCACCGGCAGCACATCGGTGACGAAATCGAACGGAATAATGAAATAGGCGATGGCGCCGAGCAGCGCCGCCTGCACATGGCGCGGCGTCTGCCGGTCGAACGCGCAGTAATAGGCCGCGAGCAGTTCCTCGGCGAACGGCAGCTTGCCTGCCACCCGCTTCAGCTTGATCCAGAAGCGCCGACGCAGGCTTTCGCGGTCCTTCGCCAGTTCATCGGCCGGCTCGAAACCCATGCTATGTTCGGATGCCATCGCTCAAGGCTCCCCCAAACTCGCGCGGCGGATCGCCGCGGCTGTCGCAGACAAGAGTTGGGGATGTCGCGCCCCCGCTGCAAGATTAAGCGGCATCAGACGACGCCGAATTGCCTTGATATCGCGTTCATGGCCTTGGCGAGCTCGATATCGAGGGCGGTCACGCCACCGGCGTCATGGGTGGCCAGAACCACTTCCACCGTCTTGTAGACGTTGCGCCATTCGGGGTGATGATCGGTCTTCTCGGCCACCAGCGCGGCACGGGTCATGAAACCGAACGCTTCGTTGAAATCCTTGAAGACAAAGGTTCGCTCAATTGCCTCGCGTCCGAGCGCGTCGGTCCACCCCGGCAGCAATTCCTGCAGCGCCGCCTTTCGTGCCTCCGCCGACAACCGTTCCGCCATGATCGCCTCCGTTTCACGTGAACTTTACCCTAACACCGAAGTTGGGTTCAGGGATCCATGCCACAATAAGGCGGCAAACCCCGTCCAGAGCCCTGCGGTAACCATGACGCAGATGTAACCCCGCGCCATGACAGGAAATTTGCTAGAATATCGATTGAACCGATGGGCAGCATGAATTTGGACGTCAAGCGATTGTTTGCGAGATCCGCGAGCGGAGACCCCGACCTGGTCAAGCCGCCGAGGCCACAATCGCCTCGCTCGGCGAAACGCCGGCTGATGTTCGTCATGCTGGCGGGACTCCTCGCCGTGGTCGGCGCGGTCGCGGCGGCCTACTATTTTGCGATGCGCCCGGTGACGCTGCGGATCGCCGTCGGCCCGGCCAACAGCGAAGACGTCAAGGTGATTCAAACCCTGTCGCAGGCCTTTGTGCTGGCGCGCAGCCAGATCCGGCTGCGGCCGATGCAGACCGATGGCGCCAAGGCGAGCGCCCAGGCGCTTGCGGACGGCAAGGCCGATCTCGCCATCATCCGTGGCGATCTCGACGTGCCGAAAAATGCCCAGACGGTGGCGACGCTGCGCAAGAACGTCGCGGTGCTGTGGGTGCCTCCGGCGGCCAAGGCCAAGGGCAAGAAGGCGGCGCCCAAGATCACCAAGATCGTCCAGCTTGCCGGACACCGCGTCGGCGTGGTCGGCCGCACCGAAGCCAATGTCAATTTGCTCAAGGTGATCCTGCAGCAATACGGCGTCGACCCGGCCAAAGTCGAAATCGTCCAGTTTCCGGCCCATGAAGCCGCCGAAGCCATCCGCAACCAGAAGGCGGATGCCTATCTCGCCGCCGGTCCCGTCAACAGCAAGATCACCGCGGACGCGATCACGGCCTCGACCAGGGATGGCGGGGTTCCAACCTTCCTCGCGATCGACGCGGCCCGGGCGATCGCCCAGAACCACCCGGTTTACGAGGCCTCCGAAATACCTGCCGGCGCCTTCGGCGGCTCATCTGCCCGGCCCGAGGAAGAGATCAAGACGATCAGCTTCTCCCACCACATCGTGGCGCGGAAAGGCCTGCCGGAATCGATCGTCGCCTCTTTCACCCGCCAGCTGTTCGGGATCCGCCAGACCCTGAAGACGGACTTTCCGCTGGCGGCACAGATCGAAACTCCCGACACCGACAAGGACGCCGTACTCCCCGCGCATCCGGGCGCCGCGGCTTACGTCGATGGCGATGAAAAGACCTTCTTCGACCGCTACGGCGATTTCATCTGGTGGGCGCTGATGGGATTGTCGGCGATGGGCTCGGCCGGCGCCTGGTTTGCCGGTTATCTGAAGAAGGACGAACGCCACAACAACAGCACCTTGCGCGAGCGCCTGCTGGACATGATTGCCGCCGCGCGGCACAGCGATTCCACCGAAGAACTCGACCAGATGCAAACCGAGGCGGACGAAATCCTGCGCGATACGTTGCGCAGCTTCGAGCATGGCACCATCGAGGAGGGATCCTTGACCGCCTTCAATATCGCGCTCGATCAATTCCACAACGCGGTGGCCGACCGCAAGGCCGTGCTGATGAGCATGCCACAGAGCCTGCAACGGGCGGGCGCCCAGTTCCGGGCAGCGGGCACGCTGTAATCCGCGGAAGTCAGCCAAGGCGCATGTCAGCAAAGAAACGGCCGGCAGCAGCCCTGATCCGTCAGCGCCCGGCCTTGTCGCCGGAACGCAGCAGCAGCGCCTTCAGCGCATCCGATGAATAGGGTTTCGGCAGCCGCGGCTTGTCGGCGAGCGCCGCCGGCAACCTGACATCGGCGCCGTATCCCGTGACGAAGACGAAGGGAATCTTCAGCTCGGCGAGACGCTCGGCGATCGCAAAGCTCTTCTCACGCACCAGCCCGACATCGAGCAGCGCAAAATCCGGAGCTTGATCGGCAATCATTTCGAGCGCCCTGACGACGTTTCCCGCGGTCCGCACCGCCTTCACCCCGAAACCGAGGACGGTGTCCTCGAAGTCGAGCGCGATGATCGGGTCGTCCTCGACAATCAAAACGTTGCCAGGCACGCCGTCCAAGGATGTGGGTTCCATCATTCGCCAAATTGTAAGGGAGGTCAGCATCGACCGGTTCCGATTGTGAAACCACCATGTTCCGGCCCGCTTGTCTGTTCACTTGTGCACACAACAATCCGATGCGATTGATTGTTGAGTGCGGCGGCCAGAGGACACCGGAATGATAGCGCAAAGCGCGAACGCTCCTGATGGGAGCGACCGTCCTTACAGCAACCTGTTGCGGCGGCTCAGCGCCGACGACTTTGCCTTGATCGCGCCGCATCTGGCGCCGGTCGAGGCCGAGCCTAACGACCTGCTCTACAATCCCGGCGACGATGTCCAGATCGTGCATTTTCCCTGCGGACCGAGTCTGGCGTCCTATCTGGTGCCGAATGAAGACGGCCGTGACGTCGAGACCATCCTGATCGGCCGCGAAGGCGCGGTGGGGGGTATCGTAAGCCAGGGCTATCTGCCCGCCTACACGCGCATCATCGTCAAGTTCGGCGGGCCTTTCGTTCGCATGCCGATCGCAAAGCTCGATGCGGCGAAGTCAAAATCGGCCAGCCTTCGCAACGTATTTTCGCGTTATGCCGACTGCATGCTGGCCCAGATCTTCCAGTCCACGGCCTGCAATGCGATCCATTCGATCGAGCAGCGCACCGCCAAATGGATCATCTCGGCGATGGAGCGTACCCACGGCGACGACGTCGTGCCGCTGACACATGAGCAGTTGGCGACGCTGCTGGGGGTCGGCCGCAGCTATACCAGCCGCGTGATCCAGACCTTCAAGGCGGACGGGATTCTGGAGACCCGCCGCGGCTCGATCATGGTTCGCAACCCCGACGCCCTGCGGATTCGGGCCTGCCAATGCAATGAGGCGGTCAAGAATCACTTTGAGGAAGTGTTGCGGGGCGTCTATCCGGACCCCGAAAAAGGCAATTAGGGCGGCAGGGCCGGCAAAAATGGGGTAACCAACTGCCAAACAAACCGTTGTTTTTCGGCGATTTCTGACTATATTGCGCCGCAACGAGCAAGGTACGCCCGGTCTTTTGGCCGGGCTTCCTTTTTAGGCGCCATGGGCGCCTTCAGAATTCCAGGTTTTGAGCGTGATCCGGAAAAGTGGGTCCCGGTTTTCCGGCGAGATCGCGCTCCAGCCATTGTCCGAGCCAGAAGAACAGTCATGAACCTTCGCAATATCGCTATCATCGCCCACGTCGACCACGGCAAGACCACCCTCGTCGACAAGCTGCTGCAGCAATCCGGCACCTATCGCGACAATCAGCGCCAGGTCGAGCGCGCGATGGATTCCAACGATCTGGAGCGCGAGCGCGGCATCACCATTCTCGCCAAGTGCACGTCGGTGCATTGGGAAGACACCCAGATCAACATCGTCGATACCCCTGGTCACGCCGACTTCGGCGGCGAGGTGGAGCGTATTCTTTCGATGGTCGACGGCGTGATCGTTCTCGTCGACGCCGCCGAAGGTCCGATGCCGCAGACCAAATTCGTGGTCGGCAAGGCGCTGAAGCTCGGCCTGAAGCCGATCGTCGCCATCAACAAGGTCGATCGCCCCGACGCGCGCATCACCGAAGTCGTCAACGAGGTGTTTGACTTGTTCGCGGCGCTCGACGCGACCGACGATCAGCTCGACTTCCCGATTCTCTACGGGTCCGGCAAGAACGGCTGGATGGGGACCACGCCCGACGCATCGCACGATGATGGCATGAAGCCGCTGTTCGATCTCGTCATCAAGCATGTCGCGCCGCCGGTGGTCGAGGAAGGCCCGTTCCGGCTGCTCGGCACCATTCTCGAAGCCAATCCCTATCTCGGCCGCATCATCACCGGCCGTATCGCGTCCGGTTCGGTCAAGCCTAACCAGGCGGTGAAGGTGATGTCGCGCGATGGCAAACTGGTGGAAACCGGCCGCATCACCAAGATCCTCGCCTTCCGCGGCCTCGAGCGCCAACCGGTCGAACTGGCCGAAGCCGGAGACATCGTCGCCATCGCGGGCCTGCCCAAGGGCACCGTCGCCGATACGTTCTGCGATCCCTCCGTCGAGATCCCGATCCAGGCGCAGCCGATCGATCCGCCGACCGTGTCGATGTCGTTCATCGTCAACAACTCGCCGCTGGCCGGAACCGAAGGCGACAAGGTGACCAGCCGCCTGATCCGCGACCGCCTGTTGCGCGAGGCCGAGGGCAACGTGGCGTTGCGCGTGGTCGAGGCGCAGGACAAGGATTCCATGGAAGTGTCGGGCCGCGGCGAATTGCAGCTGGCTATCCTGATCGAGACCATGCGCCGCGAAGGTTTTGAGCTCTCGGTGTCGCGTCCCCGCGTCGTGCTGACCAAGGACGAGGACGGCCAGTTGCTGGAGCCGGTCGAGGAAGTCGTGATCGACGTCGACGAGGAATTCTCCGGCGTGGTCGTGCAGAAGATGAGTGAGCGCAAGGCCGAGATGATCGAGATGCGCCCGTCCGGCGGCAATCGTCTGCGGCTGGTGTTCTACGCGCCGACCCGCGGCCTGATCGGCTATCAGGGCGACCTGATGACCGACACCAAGGGCACGGCGATCATGAACCGCCTGTTCCACAACTACCTGCCCTACAAGGGCGACATCCAGGGTCGCCGCAACGGCGTCCTGATTTCCAACGACCAGGGCGAGGCGGTCGCCTACGCCATGTTCAAGCTGGAAGACCGCGGCCCGATGATGATCGAGCCCGGCTGGAAGGTCTACAAGGGCATGATCGTCGGCGAGCATACCCGCGACAACGATCTCGAGATCAACATCCTCAAGGGCAAGCAGCTCACCAACATCCGCACCACCTCGAAGGACGAAGCGGTGCGCCTGACCCCGCCGATCCGCATGACGCTGGAAAAGGCGCTGGCCTATATCGAAGACGACGAGCTGGTCGAGATCACGCCGAAGTCGATTCGCCTGCGCAAGCGGCACCTCGACGCCAACGACCGCAAACGCGCGGAAAAGTCCAAGCAGGCGGTAGCGTAAGCGGCGAATAGGGAGTGGCGAATAGCGAGTAGACAGGCCATATAAGCGAGGTTCCACTCGCTATTCGCCACTCACGATTCGCTAGTCCCATGTCCTTCCCCTCCGAAGTCGATGTCGCCATCATCGGCGCGGGCGCCGCCGGGCTCGGCGCCGCGCACGCGCTGAAGGGTTCCGGCCTCTCTACGATCGTGCTGGAAGCGCGCGACCGCGCCGGCGGGCGTGGCCACACCATCCAGCCGGCCCCCGACATCACCTTCGACCTCGGCTGCGGCTGGCTGCATTCGGCCGACGAAAACTCCTTCGTCCCGATTGCCGAACAACTGAATTTCGAAATCGACAAGACCCGGCCGCCGTGGCGCGAACAGGCCGTGCACAAGGCGTTCCCGCCGCCGCTGCGCACCGAATTCATCGCCGCGCTCGACGCCTTTTATGACCGCGCCGAGGAAGCGGCCGAGAAGGCCAGGCGGGCCGGCCGCGACGAAGCCGCGCATCAATATCTGGAACCCGGCAACCGCTGGAATCCGATGATCGATGCGATCTCTACCTACATCAATGGCGTCGAACTCGACCGGGTTTCGATCCTCGACATGGACGCCTATGAGGACACCGAGATCAATTGGCGGGTGCGCCGGGGCTACGGCGCCCTGATGGCGGCCTATGGTGCGACTTGCCCGCTGGCCCTGAGTTGCCAGGTGAAGCTGATCGACCATTCCGGACAACGCGTGCGGATCGAGACCTCGCGGGGCACACTGACGGCGACCAAGGTGATCGTCACGGTCCCGACCAACCTGATCGCCGACGAAACCATCCGTTTCCACCCCGCACTGCCGGCAAAGGTCGACGCTGCGCGCGGCCTGCCGCTCGGGCTCGCCGACAAGGTGATGCTGGCGCTCGATGAACCCGAGGAGTTTCCCAGCGACGGCAGCCTGCGCGGCGCCACCATGCGCACCGACATGGGCACCTACCATCTGCGCCCGTTCGGCCAGCCCTGCATTGAAGGTTTTTTCGGCGGCCGTTTTGCCCGGGCGCTGGAAGATGCCGGCGACGGCGCGCTGGCGGCACAGAGCATCGACGAGATCGTCGGGTTTCTCGGCAACGACTACCGCCGCAAACTGAAGCCGCTGGCGGAATCGCGCTGGGCCCACGACCCGTTCGCGCGCGGCTCCTATTCGCACGCGCTGCCCGGCCATGCCGGCGCCCGCGCGGTGCTGGCCGCACCGATCGACGGAAGGCTGTTCTTCGCGGGAGAAGCGACCTCGCCGTATTTTTTCTCGACCGCGCACGGGGCGCGGGACAGCGGGGAGAGAGCGGCGGGGGAAGTGATGGCGACGCTTACGAGGAGCTGACCGCCCACACCGTCATTGCTGCGAGCGGAGCGAAGCAATCCAGCTTTCTTGCGCAACGTAAAGGAAAGCTAAATTGCTTCGTCGCTGCGCTCCTCGCAATGACGATGAGACAGTCAATGAGTTTTATTCGATCACCCTTTCCCTCATCTCCGCATTCGGCACGAAGCACGCCTCATACTTCCCGAAAATCCGGTATCGATTACGCGCGACGAGGCCGTACACCGCGTCGCGCAGCGGTTTTGGCACCGCGCGGAATACGCGCACCCAGCCCCATCCCGGCAAGTTCGACAGCACCGCGAGCGCCGCGTCGGACTTGAAGAATACCTCACCGCCGTGAATGACGGCGTTGGTGTCGGGATCGTCAGGATTTATTCCGAACGCCTGCGCCAGCCGGGTGCCGTAGCCGGACTGGATCGCAGTGAAACGAAATCGCTTCTTCACGTCGCGCGCGGCGACGAAGTGGACCCAGCGCGAGCAGAACACGCAGACGCCGTCGTAGAGGATCACATCATCATCCGGCCACCGGTTCGTCGCGCGGAGCGTCATCGCTTTTTCGCCGGGTTCAGCGCGGGTATCTTCAGCGCCCGATCCAGTTGCGGACCTGCGATTTTGACGCCGGCTTCGGTTTCCGCCAGCCAATGCCCCTCGCTGCCGGATGCCGCCAGCACATGGAAAGCGGCCTTGCCGCCGCTGCCGCGAAACGCATCGGCCATCCGCCGCGACAGTTCGGGCGAGAAATACGTATCGTTGGCCGCCACCAGCCATGTCACCGGCACGCGCGCGGTCTTTCCGAATTCGGCGGCCGCCGCCATCAGCGTATGCGGCGCGCAAACCGTGTTCGGCTGGTCGTTGGCATGGCCGCCGCGACCGGGCCCGAAAGCAATGATGGCGGCGACGTCTTTGGGATTCTCGGCGGCCAGCGCCAGCGCACCCCAGGCGCCGGCGGAGTGCCCGACAATGACCATGCCGTCCGGCCGGACGAAGGGTTGCTTGCGCACAAAGCCCGCCGCCGCCGCGATCGCGTCCGCGATGGCGCGTCCAGAGCGCGCATAGTCGGCTTCGTCGCAGCCGCCCTGGTCTTCCAGATAGCGTCCGCCGGTGCCGCCGTGGCCGGAACGTTCCGGCACCAGCACGGCAAAGCCGCGCGCCACCAGCCAGCCCGCCAGCGCGCGGTATTCGGGTTGCGGCATCTGCGCGCGACGCAACACGTTCTGCGTCGAGGCGTGCGCCATCACCGCCAGCCGAAACGGCCCGTCGCCGGGCGGACGAAACAGGCGCGCGCGCGACGCGACATCCATCGCCGACGAGGGCACCAGCCATTGCTGCATGCGATGTGGCTCGGTCTCCGCGCCTTGCGCGCCGAGCCTGTCTTGCGCGCGCGCGTTCGGGATACAGACCGCACCGAGCACAACCAGGACGAAACAGGCTCTGAGCAATTGCATGAATTTGCCTGACGCGGGCCAAGGGACCAGCAAGGAACCAGCCCGAATTTGCGGAACAGAATACCCGCGGCGAATCAATTCCGGGCATTTTTCCGTGAACGCCGGCAGCCAAAACGGCCGTTAAGAATCATTCGCAACCTCCAAAGCATGTACGAACCGCATTCCCTGGGGCTTCTGTCCTCTTTCGGTACAACTGGCCGACACGACTGATGCAGAAAATCCACAGGTTAACCGATAATTAACGATAGACCTTGAAGCGGACGCGCTGACTTGCTTTGATTGGGACCATGAGCACAACCCTGATCGAGGTTCGACCGGCTAAAGCTGCGGACGCAACCGCGGTGGCCTCCACCCATGACGAAGCCTGGCGATCAGCCTATCAGGGCATCATCCCCGGCGCCGAGCTGGAAAAGCTGATCAACCGCCGCGGCCCGCAATGGTGGGACAGCGCTATCCGCAAGGGCAGCCGCGTCAGCGTGCTGGTGTTCGGCGACAAGGTCGCCGGTTATGCCAATTACGGCCGCAACCGCGCCCGCAGCCTGCACTTCGAAGGCGAGATCTACGAGCTCTATCTGCGGCCGGAATTTCAGGGACTGGGCTTCGGCCGCCGGCTGTTCACCTCGGCACGGCGCGACCTGTTGCAGAGCGGGCTGAAGAGCATGGTGATCTGGGCGCTCTCCGACAACGATCCGGCGACGGAGTTTTATCGCGCCCTCGGCGGCCGCATGGTCGCGCGCAGTTCCGAGAAATTCGGGACCAAGTCGCTCGACAAGGTCGCCTTCGCCTGGACCAACTGAGCTTCTCCTGATTTGTGAGACAAATCGAGGCTGGCTTCGGCCCGCGTCGCGTCCTATCCATGAGCTGACTTCACAACCACGCGGAGCCATTCATGCGCATTGACGCCATCTCGCTCGGAATCGACCCGCCGCGCATCGTCAACGTCATCATCGAAGTTCCGGTCGGCGGCGAGCCGATCAAATACGAGATGGACAAGGACGCCGGCACGCTTGTCGTCGACCGGTTTCTCTATACCGCCATGCGCTATCCCGGCAATTACGGCTTCATCCCGCATACGCTGTCGGGCGATGGCGACCCCTGCGACGTGCTGGTGGCCAACACCCGCGCCATCGTGCCGGGCGCTGTCATGAGCGTACGGCCGGTCGGCGTGCTCCTGATGGAAGACGAGGCCGGCGGCGACGAGAAAATCATCGCGGTGCCGTCCTCGAAGCTGACCCAGCGCTACGACAAGGTGAAGACCTACAGCGACCTGCCCGACATCACGCTGCAGCAGATCCAGCACTTCTTCGAGCACTACAAGGATCTCGAGCCCGGCAAATGGGTCAAGGTGGTGCGCTGGGGCGACGCCGAGGATGCGCACCGGCTGATCGTCGAAGGCATCGAGCGGGCCAAGGCGAAAGCGAAGTAGGCGCATCGGAGTTGAACTCCTCATCCTGAGGAGCCGCGCTTTGCGCGGCGTCTCGAAGGATGGGCCGCGGGCTCTCATGGTTCGAGACGCGCCAAGACGCGCTCCTCACCATGAGGATTGGGGACCGATATGCGCCGCTTGATCAAGATAATCCGCAATCTCCTGCTGCTTCTGATCGCGGCCATCATCCTCCTCGCAGTCGTCCTGCTGTTCAATGTCTTCTCGCACGGCTCGCGGCAGATCGAGGTCGCCGCGGTGCCGCGCGCGCCGGTCGACCAGGGCGCGGCGATGCGGCTGTCCGAGGCGATTCGTTTCCAGACCATTTCGAATTTTCTCAATCCCGAGCAGGGCGCCGAGGCGCTGCGCGGGCTGCGCGCGCATATCGAGAAAAGCTTTCCGGCGTTTCATGCCGCAGCAAAGCGCGAGCTCATCGGCGGCCACAGCCTGCTGTACACGTGGCAGGGCAGCGATCCCAAGGCGCCCCCGATCGCGCTGCTGGCGCATCAGGACGTGGTGCCGGTGGCGCCGGGCACCGAGAAGGACTGGCAGCAACCGCCGTTCGAAGGCGTCATTGCCGATGGGTTCATTTGGGGCCGCGGATCGTGGGACAACAAGGGCAACCTCTATGCGATGCTGGAGGCCGCCGAGCAGATGGCGAAGCAGGGCTTTGCCCCGAAACGAACCGTCTATTTCGCGTTCGGCCATGACGAGGAAGTCGCCGGCACCAGGGGCGCCAAGGCGATCGCCGCCACGCTGGCCGCGCGCGGCGTCAAGCTCGACTTCCTGCTCGATGAAGGGCTGCTGATCACCGACGGCATTCTGAAGGGCCTCGACAAGCCCGCGGCGCTGATCGGCGTCGCCGAGAAGGGATATGCGACGCTGGTGCTGACCGCGCAGGCGACCCCCGGCCATTCCTCGATGCCGCCGCGCCAGACCGCGATCGGCATGATGAGCGCGGCACTGGCGCGGCTGGAAGACCATCGTCTGCCGATGCAGATTCGCGGCACCGTCTCGGAAATGTTCGATACGCTGGCGCCGGAAATGAGCGGCTTCAACCGCGTCGTGCTGTCGAACCTCTGGCTGTTCAAGCCGCTGTTGTTGCGTGAATTCGAAAAGACAGGCCCCACCGAGGCGACGGTCCGCACCACCACGGCGCTGACCATCTTCAATGCCGGCGACAAGGACAACGTGCTTCCCGGCAATGCCGAGGCCACCGTCAACTTCCGGCTCATGCCCGGCGACACCCAGGCCAGCGTGATCGATCATGTCCGCGCCACCGTCGGCAACGCCGCGCATCGCGGTCGAGCCGGCTCCCGGCAACACCGATCCGCCGCCGGTGACCGGCACCGCGGGCCCGTCCTACCGCATGCTCAACCGCACCATCCGGGAGATCTTTCCCGACGCGATCGTCGTCCCCGGCCTGATGGTGGCCGCGACCGATTCGCGCCACTTCACCGGCATTACCGACACCATCTTCCGCTTCTCGCCGGTGCGTGCGACGTCGGACGACCTCAAGCGGTTTCACGGCACCAATGAGCGGCTCAGCGTCGAGGGCTATGCCGACATGATCCGGTTTTACCGGCGGTTGATCGAGAACAGCGCGGGGTGACGGCGCCGCCGTCATTCCGGGGCGATGCAACGCATCGAGCCCGGAATGACGACTCCATCACACCCCAGGCTTCGCCAGTCCATGTATCGCGCAGGCCGCGCGCAGGGTGTTGACCAGCAGGCACGCCACCGTCATCTGGCCGACGCCGCCGGGCACCGGCGTGATCGCGCCGGCGACCTCGGATACTTCCTGGAAGGCGACGTCGCCGACCAGCCGATCCTTGCCGTCGGCTCCGGGCAGCCGGTTGATGCCGACGTCGATCACGGTGG
>JBKJUA010000287.1:0-16204 GCA_046590305.1 Bradyrhizobium sp. | reverse complement strand
GCGTCCACCGCATCCCATCCCAGCGTTCGGTAACGATGGCCAACGCCCCTTCCTCGGGGACAGGATGGGTGAGTCATACGGGTGATTTGCCCTTCGGGAAAAGCGAAATTTTACCCGACGTGTTAATTTGTCGCATGACGTCGGGTCGTGGAGAATACGACTATATCCATCGACGTCATGGCAAGCGCAGCGAAGCAATCCAGCTTTCGCGCAACAGGCAAGAAAGCTGGATTGCTTCATCGCAAGAGCTCCTCGCAATTGACGATGAGAGGGGTCGGCGCCTCACAAGAAGTTCTGCGGATCGGCTAACGCATCGCCTCAAATCCGCCGAGGGCAGCGGTCAGATTGGTGCCAAGAATATCCGACAAATATCCGCCTTCCTGGACGAACACCGTGGGAAGCCCCAGCCGCGCGATGGCCGAACCGATGCGGCGGAATCCGTCAGTGGTCACGGCGAGACCCGCGAGCGGGTCATGCTCCGACGCATCGAGACCGAGTGCCACCACCAGCGCACCCGGCGCAAAGGCACGGATCGTCTCCTCCGCAACGCCAAGCGCCTGCATGAAGCCATCGTCACCGGTACCCATCGGCAAGGGAATGTTGAGATTGGCGCCAAGCCCCTGCCCTGTGCCGCGCTCGTGGGCATAGCCCCAGACATAAGGGTAGTAGCAGGCCGGATCGGCATGGATCGAAACCGTGAGAACGTCCGCTCGTTCGTAGAAAATGCCCTGCGTGCCGTTGCCATGATGGACATCGACGTCGAGGATCGCCACACGTTCATGCTTCAGGCGCAGATGGGCCGCAACAATCGCGCTGTTATTGAGAAAGCAAAAGCCGCCGGCGAGGTCGCGATAGGCGTGATGACCGGGAGGACGGCAGAGCGCGTAGGCCGCGTCCTCGCCGTCCAGCACCAGTTGCGCCGCCGTCGTCGCCACGTCAGTAGCGGCGCATGCGGCCGCCCAGGTGCCGGGGCCGATCGGACAGCCCGTATCGACCGTGTGCCAGCCGAGACGGCCGACAATGTGGGTCGGATACGTCGCGGCGTGGCGGACCGGATGCATGTTGGCGATCATCTCGGGACCGGAATCCCCGAGTGCCGTCCAGGCATCCCATGCCTCGGCGAGAAAGCCGAGATATTCGGGGCTATGCACCCTGGCCCGCGGCCCTTGCCCGAACACAACAGGCTCGACCAGATCGTGTTTGCCGGTCTTGAGCCCCGCCAGCAGCCGATCGGCGCGTTCGGGTTGCTCGGTCGTCCGTTTGACGACGCCGCGGACCAGGAAGAATTGCGGGTCGTGGCTTCGATGCAGTTCGGTGTAGACGGCCTTCACACGGATGCTCCCTGGTCAAAACAGAATCCCGGCGCGCCAGCGTCGCACTACGGGGCTTCCGAGTCAGCCCCCGGGATCAGCCAAACCGATTGTCATATCGGGTGATGGCAAGTTCAGCCGCATCGATGTCGGGCTTGCGGCCCGACAGCAGATCCGAGAGCACGCGCGCCGAGCCACACGCCATGGTCCAGCCCAGCGTACCGTGGCCGGTATTGAGATGAAGGTTGCCATATCGCGTCGCGCCGATCACAGGCGGACCGTCGGGTGTCATCGGCCGCAATCCACTCCAGAATGTGGCTTTGCCCAGATGGCCGCCGCCCGGGAACAGATCGGTCAGCGATTGATCGAGCGTCGCGCGTCGCGCCGGATGCAGCGTGTCGGAATAGCCCGACACTTCGGCGGTGCCGCCGACCCGGATGCGATCGCCGAGCCGCGTGATCGCCACCTTGTAGCTTTCGTCCATCACCGTCGACACCGGCGCTGAATCGGGATCGGCAATCGGCACCGTGATAGAATAGCCCTTGATCGGATACACCGGAATCGAAATGCCGAGCGGCCTGAGCAGCCGGGGCGACCAGCTGCCGAGTGCCATCACATAGGCGTCGGCCCGCAACACGCCCGCGCTGGTCGCAACGCCGGTGATTCGGAAGCTGTCGGCTATCAATCCCTCGATCGTGGTCGCGAGGCGGAACTGGACGCCGAGCTTTTCCGCGTGAACGGCGAGCGCCTGGGTGAACATAAGGCAGTCGCCGGTCTCGTCCTGCGGCAGCCGCAGGCCGCCGACGATTTCTGGTTTTGCGGCGGCAAGCGCAGGCTCCGCACCGATACAGCCGTCGCGATCGAGCAGCTCGAACGGCACGCCATATTGTTCGAGAACCGCGATATCGCTGGCGGTGCCGTCGAGCTGGGCCTGGGTGCGGAACAGCTGAAGCGTGCCCTGGCTGCGCTCGTCATACTGGATCGCGATCTCCGCGCGCAGCGCGCGCAGGCAATCGCGGCTGTATTCGGCGACCGGGATCATGCGGCTCTTGTTGACCGCATAGCGCGCCGATGTGCAGTTGCGCAGCAGCTTGGCGAGCCACAACCACATCGCCGGATCGAGCTTGGGCCAGATCACCAGCGGGCCATGCTTCATCAACAGCCACTTGATCGCCTTGACCGGCACGCCGGGGCCGGCCCACGGCGAAGCATAGCCAGGCGACACCTCGCCGGCATTGGCAAAACTGGTCTCGAGTCCAGGCTCGGCCTGGCGGTCGACCACGGTGACCTCGTGCCCGGCCTTGGCGAGATAATAGGCTGATGTCACGCCGATGACACCGCCGCCCAGAACCAGAACCTTCACGATCGTCTATGCTCCTTGCCGCAGCTTATCCTTCGAGACGGCCACTTCGTGGCCTCCTCAGGAGGAGGTCAACTCGTTGAGACATAACGACCTCATGCTGAGGAGCGAGCAGCGCGAGCGTCTCGAAGCATGGGCCGCAAGCGGGTCACCGATCCGTCGCGGACCAGAGCTTGGCAAACTTCAGGCCACCCGTTTCAATGCGTCACCGAGGATCGACGCAATGTCGTCGATGTGGCTGCGCTCGACGATCAGCGGCGGCGACAATGCGAGGGAGTCGCCGGAATTGCGAAGCACGAGGCCGCGGTTGAAGCAGTCGACCATGACGTCGTAGCCGCGCGCGCCCACCGCATCCGGCCGCGACGACAGCTCGACACCTGCGACCAGACCAATGGCGCGCACGTCGACCACGTTCGGCAGGCCGCGCAGCGAATGCATGGCATCCTGCCAGTACTCGGTGAGCTCGGCGCCGCGCGTCAGCAGCCCCTCTTTCTGGTAGATCTCCAGCGTCGCGATGCCGGCCGCGCAGGCCACCGGGTGCGCGGAATAGGTATAGCCGTGGAACAGCTCGATCTGGCTGGCCGGTCCGGTCATCAGCGTATCGTGGACCTTGCGGCTCGCAAACACCGCGCCCATCGGAACCACGCCGTTGGTGATCCCCTTGGCGGAGGTGATGAGATCGGGCGTGACGCCGAAATAGTTGGTGGCAAAGGGCGCGCCAAGCCGGCCGAACCCGGTGATCACCTCATCGAAAATCAACAGGATGCCATGCTTGTCGCACAGCGCGCGCAGGCGCTGCAGATAGCCCTGCGGCGGGATCAGCACGCCGGTCGAGCCGGCGACCGGCTCGATGATCACAGCGGCAATGGTGTCGGCGCCGTGCAGCCCAACCAGACGCTCGACATCGTCGGCGAGCTCCGCGCCGTGCGCCGGCTGGCCCCTGGAGAAGGCATTGCGGTCGAGATCATGGGTATGGCGCAGATGATCGACGCCCGGGAGATGCGTTGCGAAGGCCCTGCGGTTGTTGACCATGCCGCCAACCGACATGCCACCGAAACCGACGCCATGGTAGCCGCGCTCGCGGCCGATGAAACGGGTACGCGTCGCCTGACCGGCTGCGCGATGATAGGCCAGCGCGATCTTGAGCGCGGTGTCGACCGACTCGGAGCCGGAATTGGTGAAGAAGATGCGGTCCAGCCCGGCGGGCGCCACCGCCGCCAGCTTCTCGGCGAAATCGAACGCCAGGGGATGCCCGATCTGGAATGACGGCGCATAGTCCAGCGTCATGAGCTGGCGATGGACCGCGTCCGCGATCTCGCGCCGGCCGTGACCAGCATTGACGCACCACAATCCCGCCGATGCGTCGATCGCCTTGCGGCCGTCGACCGTCGTGTAGTGCATGCCTTCGGCGGAGGCGATCAGGCGGGGCTCGGCCTTGAACTGCCGGTTTGCCGTAAACGGCATCCAGAATGCGTCGAGACTTGCGGTGTTTGGGATCTGATGAATGGTCACGGGCGACTCCCTCTGCGGCTGGATCGTATCGGGACATGTTCATGAAAATGCAGCAAGTCCTTTTTCTTGTACGATCCAAGTCATTGATTTTGTTATCCTGGAACGGTAATATTCAATCGATCCGCAACACCCTCAACAGCCATGGCACAACCCTTGGGGCGACGATGAGCATCGATGTCGGCGAACGGCTCCGTTTCGTCCGCGTCCGCAACAAACTATCGCAGCGCGAACTGGCCAAACGTTCCGGGGTGACCAACTCCACGATCTCCCTGATCGAATCCAACCAGATGAATCCCTCAGTCGGCGCGCTCAAGCGCATTCTCGATGGCATCCCGATGGGAATGGCGGAATTCTTCGCCCTCGAACCCGATCGGCCACGCAAGGTGTTCTACGGTTCCGACGAATTGAGCGAGATCGGCAAGGGACAAATCTCCTTTCGCCAGGTCGGCGACAATCTGTTCGGCCGCGCGCTCCAGATTCTGAAGGAGCGCTACGAACCGGGTGGCGACACCGGGCGTATTCCGCTGGTTCACGATGGCGAGGAAGGCGGCATCATTCTCAGCGGCCGGCTAGAGGTGACCGTGGATAGCGAACGCCGCATCCTCGGACCCGGCGACGCCTATTATTTCGAGAGCCGCCGGCCGCATCGTTTCCGCTGCGTCGGCGCCAAGCCTTGCGAACTAATCAGCGCCTGCACGCCGCCGACGTTCTGACGCACGGTCGGCGCCGCTATAGTTTGAAACGCGGATCGAGGAAGTCCCGCAGGCTGTCGCCGAACAGGTTGAAGGCGAACACGGCCAGGCTGATCGCGATGCCCGGGAAAAGAATCATCCAGGGCGCCTGCCGGTAGAAGTCGGCGGCGTTGCCCGAGAGCATCAGCCCCCAGGCCGCGGTCGGTTCGGTCACGCCGAGGCCGAGGAAGGACAGCGAGGCTTCCGCCAGAATCGCCTGGGCGATGAAGGCGGTCAGCATGATGAGGTAGGGCGCCACCACGTTCGGCGCCATGTGCCGGAAGATGATGCGGGTGTGCGAGTAGCCGGCCGCGCGCGCGGCATCGACGTAGGGCATCACCCGCACCGACAGCGCGGCCGAGCGTACTACGCGCGCGACGCGCGGCAGGATCGGGATGGCGATGGCGACGATGAGGTTGACGTCGACGCCGCCGACCGAGAACTTGCGGAACGCGGCCACCACCACCAGCGCCAGGACGATCAGCGGGAAGGCCAGCAGGATGTCGACGAAGCGCTGGATCCAGTCGTCGATCCTGCCGCCGAAATAGGCCGAGGCGATGCCGAGGATGGCGCCGAGCGTGGAGCCGACGAAGGATGAGGTGAAGCCGATGACCAGCGCCGTGCGCGAGCCGTAGATGAGGCGCGAACAGATGTCGCGGCCGTAGGCGTCGGTGCCGCACCAGTGGTCGGCGGACGGTGGCGCCAGCAGCGAAGCGAAATCGATCGTCAGCGGGTCGTAGGGTGCCACCAGCGGCGAGAAAATTCCCGCGAACATCATCAGAAAAATAATGACGAAGCTGACGGCGCCGAGCGGCTGCTGGCGGCAGAAGTCGACATACACGTTGGGCGGACGTGTCTTCACGGCAGGAAGGCTCGGGTCGGCCATCGTCATGCGTTGTACCGGATGCGCGGGTCGAACACGGCATAAAGCAGGTCGATCGCAAGATTGACGAACACGTAGAAGGCGGCAATCAGCATCACCATGCCCTGGATCAGCGTGAAGTCGTTGCGCGACACGCTCTGGACGAACAACTGGCCGATGCCGTTGAGATTGAACACCTGCTCGGTGACGACGAGGCCGCCGATCAGGAAGGTGAATTCCAGGCCGATGACAGTGATGGCCGGCAGCAGCGCGTTGCGCAGCGCGTGGCGCGAGATCACGAGCCGCTCATAGACGCCTTTGGCGCGCGCGGTGCGGACATAGTCCTCGTTCATCACTTCGAGCAGCGAAGAACGGATCATGCGGGCCACCACCGCGCAGTAGCGGTAGCCGACGGCCAAGGCCGGCCAGATCAACTGCGTGAGGTTGGCGACCGGATCGACATAAATCGGCGTGAACGTGATCGGCGGCAGCCAGTTGAACAGGGACAGCAGGGTCAACATGATCAGCATGCCGAACCAGAATGATGGAATCGACAGGCCGCCGATGGTCAGAATCCGCACCGTGTAATCGATCCAGCTGTCGCGGAACAGCGCCGCCATGGTTCCCATGGGAATGGCCAGCAGGACCGCGACCAATGTCGCCATGATGGCGACCTGAAAGGACAATTCGAGGCGGCCCGCGATCTCGGTAACCACCGGCCGCTCGGTCCACATCGAGTTGCCGAAGTCGAGCGTGGCCATGCCCACCATCCAGTCGCCGAACTGGGTCGCCAGCGGCCGGTCCAGGCCGAGCCGCTTGCGCTCCATGTCGATCGTCTCCTGCGTGACGCTGCCGCCGTCGCCACGCAGCTTGATCTCGACGATGTCGCCGGGCACGACGCGCAACAGGAAGAACACGAGCACCGCGACCCCGATCAGGGTCGGGATCATCAGCAGGACGCGATTGATGGTGTAGCGAAGCATGAAATCCCCTTGCGGCCTCTCCCTGCCGGGGCAGGGAGAGGCAAGTGAGGCTCAAGTGAGGCTATTGCCTAGGCGTTGATCCAGACGCCTTCGAGTTGCTGGCCAAGGTTGTGGCTTGGCGACATTCCCCAGCCCATCAGCGTCTTGTGGGTCGGCACGATACGATGCCACCACAGCAGCGGCTGCTGGTAGGCCTGCTCGAACAGCCGCTTCTCGAATGCGCGGACAATCGCCTTGCGCTTCTCCGGATCGCGTTCGCGCATGTGATCGTCATAGAGCTTGTCGAGCGCCTCGTCCTTCGAACGCGAACGGTTTTCCGGGGAACGCGTGAACGAGAGGTACTTGGCGAGGCCGAGGCTGGTGTCGTCCATGAACAGGTTCGAGAAGTCGATCGCCACGTCGTGGTTGCCGGCGTTCATGGTCGCGAGATACGCGCCGGTGTCCGACTGCTTGTGCTCGACCGTAACGCCGATCTGCCGCCACTGATCGACCAGGAAGATACCGGCCGGCGTGTAGGGCATGGCGAGGTTGCGGTTCCAGAGCACAAACGACAGGTTTTCGTGCCCCGCTTCCTTCAGCAGCTTCTTGGCTTCCTCGCGGGATTTCTTGATGTCTTTCGAGAACCCCGGCAGTTTCACCAGTTCGGCTTCCGGCGTCGCATAGGGCGAACCGGGACGCACCACGCCGCCGACCGAACGCAGCGTGGAGATCTTGGACAGGCCCTGGCTGCCGCCCCAGCGATCGATCGCCATCAGCAGCGCCTTGCGCACGCGCACGTCGTCGAACGGCTTCTTGTCGACGTTGAAGCAGACCAGAAGATTGAGCGTCCAGCTCGATTCCTCGATCCGGATCTTGTCGCCCATGGTCTGGACCAGGCGGTCGCGCTCCGCGGGCGAGATGCCGCGGAACTCGCCCAGCACCTGGCCGCCCTGGACGGCGTTGAGCATGGCGGCGGCCTGGAGGGTGAAGATGCCCTTGAAGCCATCAAGATAGGGGAAGCCCTTCTTGAAGTAGTTTTCGTTCTTCTTGCCGGCGACGTGGCTGCCCTTGACGTGCTCGACGAAGACGAACGGCCCGGTGCCGTTGACCTTGGTGCGCGGCAGGGCCGGATTCTCGGCGAGATCCTTGGCGGCATAGATCACGTTCCACGGCGAGGCGAAGTGCTCGAGCATTGCCGCATTCACCGCCTTCATCTTGAAGATGACGGTGAGCGGATCAGGCGTCTCGATCGAGCCGATATCGCCGAAAGTCGCCTTGCGCGTCGACACCACGCCCTGCGGCGGGTCGCGCAGGCGATCGTAGGTCGCCTTCACGTCCGCGGACGTGAACGCCGTGCCGTCGCCGAACTTGACGTTCGGATGGAGCTTGAAGGTATAGGTCATGAGATCGGGCGCCACCGTCCAGGACTGCGCCAGGTCGCCTTCGAGCGCCGGGAACTTGGACAGGTTGAAGCGCAGCAGCGTCGAATAGAACGGCGCCGCGAGGTGCAGCGTGGCGTAGGTGTCGCTGGCGTGCGGATCGTAGTGCGGCGCTTCGGCACTGATCGCGAAGTTCAAATTGCCGCCGCGCTTGACCGCAGGCGCCTGCGCAGTGGCCTTTGTGAAATCGAAATTGAGCCCGCCCAGACCGAGCGCGAGCGCTCCGGCCGTCCCTTGCAAGGCGGTCCTTCTCGTTATCTTCATTGCAAATCCTCCCTGTGTGATCGTCTTTTTGGTTTGTAAGCTGGTCTTCCCGATTTTTGAGGGCTGGTTGTCAGACCTTTATGCAGGCCGCAAAGTGCCCTGGTCGCTTTTCTTCAAGGGGTGGTACCACCTCCCGGCATTGCTGGCTGACCTGCGGACAGCGCGTGCTGAAGACGCATCCGGTCGGCGGCGCCAGATGGCTCGGCAGCTCGCCCTTGATCAGGCGCGGCTCACGCTGTTTTTCGATCGTCGGATCGGGCACCGGGGCTGCGTCCAGCAGGACCTTCGTATAGGGATGAAGGGATCCCCCGTAGATCGTGTCGCGATCCGCAACTTCCATGATCCGGCCGAAATACATCACGACCACGCGGGCGGAGATATGGCGCACGACAGCAAGGTCGTGGGCGATGAACAGGAAGGCGAGTTTGAATTTGCGCTGCAATTCCTCGAGCAAATTGATGATCTGGCCCTGGATCGAAACGTCGAGCGCCGATACCGCCTCGTCGCATACGATGAACGAGGGCTCCATCGCCAGCGCGCGCGCGATACCGACGCGCTGGCGCTGGCCACCGGAAAGCTGATGCGGATAGCGCTCGGCCATTTCCGGCCGCAATCCGACATTCTCCAGCAACTCGGCGACGCGCGCCTCGACCTGCCCGCGTCCGTCGACGATCTTGTAAACATGCAGCGGCTCGCCGATGATCTGGCCGACGGTCATGCGCGGATTGAGCGATGAGTACGGATCCTGAAAGATCACCTGCACCTTGCGCCGCATCGCCTTGAGCTCCGCCGGCGAGGCGGTCGACAGATTGACGCCCTCGAAGTGAATCTCGCCCGAGGTCGGCTCTTCCAGGCGAAGGATCAGCCGGCCGACGGTAGTCTTGCCGCAGCCGGATTCACCGACCAGCCCGAGCGTTTCGCCGGGATAGATGTCGAAGGAAACATCCTGCACCGCGCGCACCATGCCGACGGCGCGGCGCAGGCCGCCGGAGGCGGCGAAGTTCTTGGTCAGGTTGCGCACCGACAGCACCGGCGCCTCGGTATTGGCGGCGAAGTTCAGCCCGGCGCCGCCGGCGGCCGACCAGGTGATCTTGCCGGAGGCGATCTCCTCATGCCGGTGACAGCGTGAAAGGCTGCCGGTATCGGTGACGAACAGCGGCGGCTCCTGGTCGCAGACCGCGACGCGAAAGGGACAGCGCGGCGCGAAGCGGCACGCGGCAGAGGCATCCGCCAGATTCGGCGGCAGGCCCTCGATGGTTTCCAGCTTGCCGCCGCGCGGACGGTCGAGGCGCGGCACCGAGCGCAGCAGGCCCATGCTGTAGGGGTGCCGCGGGTTGTGGAACACCGCTTCGGCCGGCCCCTGCTCGGCCACGCGCGCGGCATACATGACGAGGACGCGGTCGGCATAACGCGCGACGACGCCGAGGTTGTGGGTGATGATGATGAGCGCGATGTCGAGCTTGCGCGACAGATTCTTCATCAACTCGAGAATCTGCGCCTGAATGGTCACGTCGAGCGCGGTGGTCGGCTCGTCGGCGATGATGAGCTTGGGATTGCAGGCAAGCCCGATAGCGATCATCACGCGCTGACGCATGCCCCCGGAGAATTGATGCGGATACTGATCGAGCCGGCGCTCGGGATCGGTAATGCCGACGAGTTGCAGGAGCTCGATGGAGCGATCCTGCGCTTCCTTGTCGGTCATGCCGAGGTGGATTTGAAGCGGCTCCTTGATTTGGAGTCCGATCGTCAGGATCGGGTTCAGCGATGTCATCGGCTCCTGGAAAATCATCGAGATGTCGCGACCGCGAATCTGGCGCATTTGCTCGTCGTCGAGATCGAGCAGCGAGCGGCCGTCGAACATGATCCGGCCTTTCGGGATCTTCCCGGTAAGGCGCGGCAGGAGCCGCATGATCGAGAGCGCCGTTACCGACTTGCCGGACCCGGACTCACCGACGATAGCGACTACCTCGCCGCGGTTGACCGTGAAGCTGACGCCCTCGACGGCGCGCACGATGCCGCGCGCGGTGGAGAACTGGGTATGCAGGTCGTCGACTTCCAGCAGTGGCGCACCCACCTCCGGCCGCGTGTCCCGCAGTTCACGCAGGTCGTCGCTCGTTTCGGCAACGTTCAACCCTTATCCCCCTCGAAAGCTCGCCGCCAGCACGATACTCGACATCCACGATCCCTCGCCCCGCCCAACGCGGGAGCGGCGCAATCGCGAAGCAAGTCATTCGTCGCTGCCGTCGCCCAGGAACCCTCCAGCGCCTGGAATGCCGGTCGTTGCTTTTTTTGCATTATGACGCCGGCCGAACCATCATCCTATTGACCTCAACGGGCCACGGCAAGTTCTTACAGCTGCACGGATGGTGCCTCGGTGCTGACGCCATCAGGTTCCACCTGACCGCCGCTGTGGTGATCGCCGGAGGCACAACATTCTCGATCTGCACCCACGCGCGTTCCTGCGGGCCTGGAACCGCATCGCGATCGCGGGGAAGATCAGCACCAGGACGACGCAGCGAATGCTTCGCACTTGCAGTATAATGGCATTGTGCCGAGCGTGGCCACGCGGCACTCCGTGTCGATTTCGATGGTCTCTACGTCCGGCGGCAGGTCCGGCCCCCCGTATTTTCGTCAACGAATATACGGAGGCATCTTGTCGCTGCGACTGCTCGCTTTCGAAGGCCTCAGATCGGGTAATGCTGCGGGCCGGTCTCGATCGTGATCCATCGCAACTCGGTGAACTCGGCGATTCCAGCCTTGCCGCCGAAGCGGCCATAGCCGGACGCTTTCACGCCGCCGAACGGCATCTGGGCCTCGTCATGCACGGTCGGTCCGTTGACGTGACAGATGCCGGACTCGATCCGCTTTGCGACATCGAACGCGCGCGCAATGTCGCGGCCGAACACCGAAGCCGATAATCCGTATTCGGTATCGTTGGCGACCCGCACCGCCTCGTCAACGCCATTGACGCGGACGACGGAGACCACCGGTCCGAACGATTCTTCGTTATAGATCCGCATGGTCGACGTGACGTGATCGACCACCGTCGCCGACATCAGCGTGCCGTCGACCTTGCCGCCGGCGACGACGCGCGCGCCCTTCCCGATCGCATCCTGGATCAGGCCCTGAATCCGGTTGGCGGATTCGATGCCGATGAGCGAACCGAGCGCGGTTTTGCCCTTGCGCGGATCGCCGGCCACCAGCGTTTCCGCCTTGGTCGCCAGTTTGGCGACAAAGGCATCGGCGACCTTGCTGTCGACCACGATGCGTTCGGTCGACATGCAGATCTGCCCCTGGTTCATGAAGGCGCCGAACGCCGAAGCCGCGACCGCGGCATCGAGGTCGGCATCGTCGAGCACCAGCAGTGGCGCCTTGCCGCCGAGTTCGAGCAGGACCGGCTTCAGATACTTCGCGGCGGTCTGCGCAATGATATGCCCGACCCGCGTCGAGCCGGTAAAGTTGATGCGGCGCACGGCGGGATGGGAAATCAGCGCGTCGATCAGCGCCGGCGCGTCTTCCAGCGCATTGGTGATGACGTTGAGGACGCCCGGCGGCAGGCCAGCTTCGCGCAGGCATTCCGCGATCAGCCGGTGCGTGCCGGGGCATATCTCGGACGCCTTGAGGACGACGGTATTGCCGCAGGCCAGCGGCAGCGCGATCGCGCGGACGCCGAGGATGACGGGCGCATTCCACGGCGCGATGCTGAGCACGACGCCGGCGGGCTGGCGGATCGCCATCGCAATACATCCCGGCTTGTCGGAGGGGATCACCTCGCCGGAAATCTGCGTCGTCATGGAGGCCGCTTCCCGCAGCATGCCGGCGGCGAGATGGACGTTGAACCCGGCCCATCCGGCGGTCGAGCCGGTTTCCGCGGCCATCACCTCGATGAATTGCGGCGTCTTGCTGGCCAGCACGTCGGCTGCCTTGAGCAGGATCATGCGGCGCTGGTTCGGGCCGGTCGCCGACCATGCCGGAAACGCCGCCGCGGCGGCGTCGGCCGCGCGCTTGACGTCGGCGATCTTCGCCGCCGCCGCACGGGTGGCGACCTCTCCCGTCATCGGGTTGAGGCGTTCGAAAGTGATTCCATCGATCGCCTCGACGTCCTGGTTTTCCAGCAACAGGTTGATCTTGTTCATTGCGATTTTTCCTCCATGATTTCCAGGCTTTGCGCCGGTTTCGATTCCGCCCAGATAAGCCCGCCGCACCGCAGGATCGGACTGCAGCGCCTGCGCCGTGCCGCCGCCGACGATCTTGCCGTTCTCGATCAGATAGCCGCGATCGGCGAGCGCCAGGCTTTCGCGGGCGTTCTGCTCGACCATCAACAACCCAACACCGGTTTCGCGCACTTGCCGGAGTGCTGCGAACAGTTCGCGCACCAGCAGCGGCGACAGGCCGAGCGACGGTTCGTCCAGAAGCAGGATGTCCGGATTCGACATCAGCGCGCGGCCGATCGCCACCATCTGCTGCTCGCCGCCGCTCATGGTGCGAACCATCTGGCCCAGCCGTTCGTTGAGGCGGGGAAACAGCGACAGCACCTGCTTGCGGCGCGCGACCTCGCTGTCGCGCGCCCGTTTCGGATTGGCGCCCAGCAACAGGTTTTCGCCGACCGTCAACTCGCCGAAAATGCCGCGTCCTTCCGGCACCGAGGCGAGGCCCGCCTGGACGATCTCATGCGCCGGCAGCCGCGAAATATCGCGGCCGGAAAGCGCGACGCGCTTGCCGGGCAGGCTCGGGATGATGCCGGCGATGGCCTTCATCAAGGAGGTCTTGCCGGCGCCGTTGGCGCCGAGGATGACGACGATCTCGCCGCGGTCAACGCTAAGCGCCGCATCGCTCAGCGCGCGGTGCTGGCCATAGGCGACGCTGACGGCTGAAACCTCAAGCATCGGTCGACACCCCAAGAGAAACTCCGAGATAGGCCTCGATGACGGCGGGATCGGCCAGCACCTCGTCCGGGCGGCCTTCGGCGATACGGCGGCCGCTGTTCATGACCACGCAGCGGTCGCACAGCGAACGGATCGCGTCCATCACGTGTTCGACCAGCAGGATCGACAGCCCCTCGTCCTTTAGCGAGCGGATCAGTTCGATGCCGATCAGCAATTCCGACGGGTTCAACCCCGCGAGCCATTCATCGAGCAGCAGCAGCCGCGGCTTCAATGCCAGTGCGCGCGCCAGCTCCAGCCGCTTGCAATCGATGTAGGTCAGGCCCGATGCCGGCAGCCCGCCACGGTTCGCCAGCCCGACCCGCCGCAACAGCCGGTCGACGGATTCGTCGATTTCGCCGCGCGACAGCGGCGGACTATGGAATGCAAGGCCGGCCTTGACGTTCTCGGCGCAGCTCATGCCGTTGAGGACACGGACCAGCTGGAACGTCCGCGCGAGGCCGAGACGCGCGATGCGATGGGCCGGCATGCCCTCGATGGCCTGCCCGGCAAACCGGATGCTGCCGGAGTCCGGACGCAGCACGCCCGAAATCAGGTTGAGCGCCGTGGTCTTGCCGGAACCATTGGGACCGAGCAGCCCGACAATCTGGCCGGGCTGCACCGCGAGTCCGACGGCATTGACCGCGACAAGCCCGCCGAAGGCGCGGGTCAACCCCGAGACCTCGAGCACGGCTGCAGAGGACGCGGCCGTCATGTCTGCACCTGTGGCGCGGCCGGCGGTTCGGACTTCCGCCGGCTGACGCGTTCCCACAATCCGACCACGCCTGATGGCAGCGCATAGACGATCAGCAGGAACACGATTCCGATGATCAGGGTCGAGGTAGAGGGAAAGCGCGCCGACAGAAACTCGAACAGCAGCGTCAGCGGGATCGCGCCGACCGCGGGCCCCCACAACCGGTGCGCGCCACCGAGCAGCGCCATGATCACGACCTGAAACGAAATCGTCGGGTTGAACGCGATCGAGGGCTCGATATAGGTCCAGCGCGGCGCCATGATCGCGCCGACCAACGTGATGAAGACAGCGCTGATCGCAAACAGCGTCACCTTGGCCAGCGTGACATTGATGCCGCAATGCTTCGCCACCGTCTCGTCCTCGCCGATGATGCGAAGCGCGAAGCCGAGACGCGAGCGGGCGATCAGCCAGCCGATCGCGAATACGGCGACCGCGAGAGCGAGCAACTGCCAGTAGATGTCGCTCTGGGTGATATCAACGAACACATAGCGGCCGAGCACGCGCGTCTTGTTGACCTCGTACCAGATCACGAGCTGGCGGACGAGTTCGGCGAGGCCGAAGGTGAAGATCACGAAATGCAGTCCGCTGAGCCGCAGCGTGGAAATTCCGACGATCAGCGCCATCAGCGCGCCGATCGCGGTCGCGATCAGCAGCACCAGCGGCCATGCCAGCACTTCGCCGAGCACCGCCACGGTATAGGCGCCGACGCCGAAGAACGCGGTGGTCGCCAGCGACACGTAACGCGTCGGCCCGGAGAACAATCCCCACGCCGTGGCCAGCACGGTGAATTGCAGCAGGCTGATCGAGAGCGAGAGATAATAGGCATCGACGTAGAACGGCAGCAGCGCCAGCGCCACCAGGCCTGCGCCACCTGCCGTCAGCGCCGCGATTTGTGTCGGGCTCATCGCTGTGCCCTTCCGAACAGGCCAGCCGGCTTGACGAGCAGGACGCCGAGAAACAGCGCGAAATTCACCGCCAGCGTCAGGCCGGGATCGACGAAGGTCGCCACCAGGGATTCACTGAGGCCGAGGGCAAGGCCTGCGACCAGGCAGCCGAGCAGATTGCCGACGCCGCCCATCACCACCACCATCAGCGCCTTCATGGTGAAGATGACGCCGGACGACGCGCTGAAGGTGAGGAACATGCTGACCAGCACGCCGGCCGCGGCCACCATCGCGCCTCCCAGCGCGAAAGCGAACGCCGATACCGAGGTGACGTCGATCGCCACCAGCCGCGCGGCCGTGGGATCGACCGCCACGGCGCGAATCGCGGTGCCGAACCGGGTGCGGGTCAGCGCGAGATACAGCGCAAGCCCGAACACCACCGCAAGGCCGAACGCAATCAGCCGGTTCAGCGCCAGGGTCTCGCCGAACAGCGTGACCGGAATGGCGAGGAACGAATAGCTGAAATACGCGCCGCCGAACATCGTCAGCATGATGCCCTGGACGATGAACATCATGCCGAAGGTGGCCAGCAGGCTCTCCACCTCGAGTGCGTCGCGCGTTGGCGCGCGGCGCACCAGCGGCGTGAGCAGAACGCGATACAGGATAATGCTCACGCCGAAGCCGATGGGAACGACGATCGCCAGCCCCAGCAGCGGGTTCAATGCCCATCCGGTGAACAACCAGTAGGAAGCAAAGGATGCCGCGACGAGAAACTCGCCGTAGGACAGGTTCATGATGCGCGCCACGCCATATTGCAGGGTGAGCCCCATGGCGATCAGCGCATACATGCCCCCGAGCATGAGGCCGGTGAAGATGGCGTTGGTCATTCCCTTAAGTGTGCCGCAGTGATCTTGAGATCACTGCGCCTTCCATGCCGGCTTGGGAACGATCGGTGTGCGCGCGCCTTCGTTACTGGCCGGGCCGACGCCGTAGAACTCGCCGCCCTGCCACTGCCCGACCCACCAGTATTTGGTCGGCAGGTTGTTCTCGAACTTGACCTTGCCGATGACCGTATCGAAGGTCCCGGTCTGCAGGTCCTTGATCACGGCCTCGCGGTCGATCTTGCCGACGCGTTCGATCGCCTGCTGCAACATCTGCAGACTGGCGTAGGTGACCGCACTGGCCCAACGATCCGGCTCCGCGC